>JADFGN010000505.1 GCA_022567695.1 Candidatus Poribacteria bacterium
GCGCGTTTGCTTTTTAGAAAATCCCCACACTTGCCGGTGGGCGAAACAACATTATTTTTATAGTCATCACTACAGTCATCCACTACGACATATTTGTAGGCGTTTTCATATTTGTCGGCGTTTTCATAATATGTGTCGGTTTTTTTTGTCCAGGTGTAGTTTTTCCACAGGCTCTTGCCGGGAAGAAAACTATACTCCAGACTGTTACGTGCGAGCCACTTTAAGTCTTTATACTTTAAAAAGTCGTAGGACCGCACCGCACGTAGGTACTCGTTGCTGAGATCGATTCTCGAAATACCTTGGTTATCGGTTGCCAACGTTACCGGAACATTGTGCTCCCAGTAAGATTGGAACGGATGCTCTTCGTCCTTGACCTCCAAAATGACGTCGTTGCTCGTTAAGCAGATCTCCACGAGTACACCGCGTTCCCCCTCCTTTTTCATCATCGTTTTCATCAGCTTGAAAGGATTGTCCTCATAAAAAATGTCCACACCGTGTCCAATACGTTTTGCACGCGCGACGTTGACCGCATCGTTGATATGGAATCGCAACTCCTGCGGCGGGATAAGCCCGAGTGTTAATTCTCCGGCATGTAGCGCGATATTGACGTTCGTCCTGCCCAGCGTCGGGCCGTGCAAAAATTTAATCATCTCCATGTGTAATGTATAATCGCGCAAGGCAATCCGGTTGTCTTCCGGCGAAACTAGATTGATGCCCACCACGTGCGGTTCAGCTTTCGCCAACTCGAATGCATACACGAGTTGCGCGAATACCCGTTCAGGGGCATTCACACGAGTTGTCTGCTGGAGGAAGCGGATGGTGACATCGCAACCTAGCTTGCCCGCTGTGCCACAATTCAGTATCTTGCGGTAATCGTGTATAAGCCATTTTACATCAAGCTGCCCCTGCTTGACGAGGTCAAGTAAACCATAGTCCAACAGCTTTTCCCGAAGCGTATTCAGGTATTTTTTCTCATCCTGCCCATATGCTTTGTTATCCCAAACTAACTGTCTACCAAGTTTGCGCACAAGTTCGCGCACCGCTTCGCCTTGAAATGTCAACATGATTTCTAAATAAGAAGTGTGCTGATTGGCGGCGCGGTTTGCAACGTCGGCCAACATATCATCCTGACGCTGCCATGAGATGCTGCCAAAGCGCGAAAAAGTAGCGAAGAACTGACTTAGACCGGGTTCATTCAAATGCGCTAAATTTCGTATCGACAGAGCATCGATAAACTTATTGTAGCGCGCAGAGTCCTTACTAAGGTCTTTTACGGTTATGACGTGATCTTTGTCTATATCCTTACAGTCGGTAATCTTCAGCTCTTCGGTATCAACGCAATAATCGAGAGATTCAGCCCACTCAAGGTATCGCTCCGCGTAAACCGCGCCACTGAGGTGGGTGTGAATATCGCCACCTTTCGGCATGCGCTGGACGAATGCCCGCAACGCCGGCGATTCGCGATGTTCATTGAACCAGGATGAGACCTTCTTCTCATTATCCTCCTGTGAACTGGCCCACGCGCACGGAACGAGTAAAATCATGAGCAACACCGCGGCCCCCAGCCGGTGCCTGCTGTGCCTATCGTATGGCTTTGGCAATTCGCCTCCAAGTAACATATTCAAGTGTACCACTGTTTGGAACTGCATCGTGTAATTCTCCTTTTTGATTTCTTTGATTTTTATACCCGTTGTAGCTGACGCCTTTCTCGGATGGTTGACAAGTCAAGCTATCTTATAGATTCAGTCCATTTCACGAAATTGAGGCGTAGGCAACATAATCCTACCATCTACAATGTTTTGCAATGTTTCAACCAGAAGGCGATGTTCCCTTTGTAATACACGGGTGGCTAATGTTTCCAGTGTGTCTCCGGGTTTCACTGGTACAGTACACTGGGCGATAATGTCGCCGTGGTCATACTCCTCATCCGCGAGATGAATTGTCACTCCGGTCTGTTTTGCTTTTCCCGCCAAAACGGCTTGATGCACCCTTATTCCGTACATACCTTTGCCGCCATACCTCGGCAGAAGTGCCGGATGGATGTTCAAAATTCGTCCCCTATACTCAGCAACGGTTCGTGGACCGAGCAACTTCATATAGCCCACAAGAAGCACCAAATTCACGTCATGTGTTTTCAGCGCGGCGAGGATTGTCCTATCCAAGGCGTCCAGATCGGGATGGGTGCGCCCATTTAGACATCTCCACGGCATGTCCTCTGCTTCGGCAAATCGTAATGCACCTGAATGTCGATTGTTACTAATCACGATACGAGGTGCCGCTTGGAGTTTTCCGCTGTTTATCGCATGCACTACCGCTTGCATATTGCTGCCATTATGAGAGGCTAAAAAGCCAAGTTTGAGCATTTGTACAGTTCCTTATAAAGATACAAGATGCAAGGTGCAAGATGCAATGAATCCTGAATCCTGTGAATCCTGTATCCCTTGTCTTTGCCGTTGGCGTCCAAATTATAACACGTTCCGCAAAAATTTAGCACTTAAACATGACGCTTGCAAATGCCGAATACTTGATTTGAATGCCCTTCCCTGCGTTGATGCCGCTTCGTAGACACAAATCCTGCTTGACATTTATTCCAAATGTAGAGATAATAACGCTACCATGATGAAAGAACCATTGGCATTCACACACGGCGTCACTGTGAAATCGGTCACGCTCTCATTACTTCTCATCCCGGTCAACTGCTACTGGATTATGTACACGGAGATGGTGTGGTGGGGGCTTTTTCCGACCACGATGTCGTTGTTCTTCAACGTGATTTTCTGTCTTTTCAACGTAACGTTGATTAACCTTGCTGTGCGACGGTTCAGGCCGACATGGGCGTTGACGCACGGCGAACTACTTGTCATCTACGTGATGCTTTGTATGGCAAGTGCAGTCGCCTCGCACGACCACGCACAGGTACTTATACCTTTGATTGGGCATGTCTTCTGGTTCGATACCCCTGAAAACGAATGGCGCGAACTATTTTACAGATACATGCCGGAATGGTTGACGGTGCGGGACAAACGGATTCTGGAGGGCTATTACGAAGGGGAATCGACGCTTTACCAAGCGGAGGTGTTGCGCGCATGGATTGGGCCCGCTTTGTGGTGGACCAGTTTCATCGTTGTGTTACTGTTCGTGATGATTTGCATCAACGTACTGCTGCGAAAACAGTGGACGGAACGTGAAAAACTAGCCTACCCAATCATTCAGCTACCCTTGGAAATGACACGGAATAGCGGGGCGCAATTCTTTCGCAATCGAGTTTTTTGGACGGCATTCATCCTCGTTTCGCTCTTGAACCTCGTCAATGGATTAAGTTACCTTTTTCCAACCATTCCGATTATCGGCGTTCGCATGCGAAACATCGGCCACCTTTTTACGGAAAAACCGTGGAATGCTATTGGGTGGACGCCTTTTTCAATCTATCCGTTCGTGATTGGGCTTGGATTTTTCATGCCGCTAGACCTATCGTTCTCCTGTTGGTTTTTCTATCTGTTTCGCAAAGGGCAGCGGGTGCTTGGTGCAGTTTTAGGGATTCGTTCCCTGCCCGGTTTCCCATACGATCGCCAGCAATCACTCGGTGCATATCTTGGGCTTTCACTCTTTGCGCTCTGGGCAAGCCGAAGGTACATCGCCGAAATCTTTAAGCAGGTCACAACGGGGCAATCGAACCTCGATGACTCCGTTGAACCGATGCGTTACCGCACCGCTGTTTTGGGACTTGTGTTGGGAGTGGCATACCTGATTGGGTTTTCCTACAAGATGGGACTCAGCATTGGGCTTGGAATCGCCTTCTTCGCCATCTATTACGGGTTATCGACAGGCATCACACGGATGCGCGTGGAATCCGGCACTCCCGCCCACGACTTGCATTTCATGGGACCGGATTACGCCCTGCCAGCGATTTTGGGAACGCGAAGAATGGGCGGCGAAAATTTAACAGCGCTCTCCTTTTTGTTCTTCTTCAACCGCGCGCATCGTAGTCATCCCATGCCACATCAACTCGAAGGATTCAAACTCGCTGAACGCACACGGTTTAATCCGAAGCCGCTTGTTTTCGCAATGGTACTAGCGGTGTTCGTCGGATCGCTTGCGTCGTTTTGGGCATATCTGCATGATGTATATCGCTTCGGCTCGGGCGGCGGTTTTGCGTGGCACCCCTTTAATCGCCTGCAACAACAGATGAACTTCCCAGCCTCTCCCAATATCCCCGAAGTTTCTTTCATGGGCGTCGGTATGGGATTCACATTCCTGCTGATGTTTCTGCGGATGAAATTGTTCTGGTGGCCCTTTCACGCTGTTGGATATGCGGTTTCTGGGGCGGCGGATTGGTGTATGAACTGGCTCTGGATTTCGCTTGTTATCAGCACCACTGCAAAATGGATTATCCTCAAACATGGCGGCCTTCAGACGCACCGTAGGGCTACGCCGTTTTTCTTGGGATTGGTGCTTGGTGAATTTGTCGTAGGAAGCCTATGGAGTATCTACGGCATGATTGCGGAAATACGAATCTTCCCGTTTAAAGATTGGTAATCTTTGAAGGGAACTGAACCGGATTGATCAACAATGGGGAATGAAAGAACGATCCGGCTCAAGGGAAATCCCCACATCAGGGATAAGAATGCGTTAATCACGGAAGTCAAGGCGGCAGGTCCAACCTTTGAGCCGCTCATTTGGCAGAAGGAGACCATTTCAAGAGAATAGTGCCACAAGGTTAAAAGTTACGGCGTCAGTAGCCTCACAAAGCCTTCTTGCTCAAAGTGATGGTCGGTCGTGAGTGCTTCTGTAATGCCCCACTGCCACATCAACAGAAAATTCACCGCATCACACAACGAGTAGGTCTTGTCCAGTCGCGACTGCAAAAACGCTACCGCCGCACGATGCAGGAGTTCATCAACCCAGATGACTTCGACCGCTGGGTTGTCGAGTAGCTCTGCGACAAATGCCAACGCTCCAGTACGCCTCAACCCGCGGACTTGGCACAAAGGCACAAATTCCGCCAGCGTTAAATTGTGCGTGAGCCGTGTGGGGGCCGCACGGAAAAACGTCACCGCGGATGTGTGTTGGATTTCTCCGGCATGATAGGCACACAATAACCCTGACGTATCAAGCAACATTATGTCCCTCCGTTGTGTGTGTCAGCGTACCCCTTGGCAAGGTCTGCATCAATACGTTCATTGTCTGCGCCGGTTGCATATCCGAGGTTCTCGGTGTCCATGTGTCGCTGGAGGTGTTCCCACCCAGCTTGCCGTGCTTCGTCTGTCAACTGTGCACTGGGTTTCTTAGCGTACCGTTCCACCCATTGCATCGCCAATTCCTCGACCGTCATGCCCATATCCGGCGCAAGCCGTTGAAGGACTTGGTAAATCTCATCCGGCAATTTTGTCGTCAATGTTTGGCTCATCGTTTTTCACCTCTCTGTTTTGATTCAGTTTACGTGATAGCAATCCCACATCAGCC
>JADFGN010000506.1 GCA_022567695.1 Candidatus Poribacteria bacterium
ATCAATTGATAAATCGGGATGCGCCGCGAGGACGACGCGGGCAAGTTCTGTATCGTTCCGAATTGCCGCGATATGTAACGGAGTCATTCCGTCTTTTTCCGAATGCCAGTTAGCGAGTTCCGGTGAATCCCTCAAAAGCTTCGGCACCCGATCGTTCCAGCCAAGCCCCCACGCCGAGATAACATCAAGCGTTGCGCCGTGTTTAACAAGCCACTCCACTGACCTCAGTTGATTCGCATGGATGGCAAGTTCGATGAGCGTCATTCCGTTGGGAATCGTTGTGTCAAACGCACCGGATTCCACGCGCTCGCTAAGTACATCCAAGGCATCGAGATTGCCTACTCCCACCGCTTCGGACATTGCAATCTGTGTCTCCGTCAGAGCGAAGGCCTCCAGCCTTTCTACATTCAGCCACCATGTTCTCCCATAACCGACCGATTCGAATCCGAGACTTCTATACATCAGTTCCCCGGCCGACGTGGCATTCAGCATCGCGCCGGGGCAGCCCATCGCTTGAGCCTGCTGACACACCGCTAATGTGACCGCTTTGCCGATCCCTTTCCCACGGGCGGCCGGTACAACCCCGCAACTGTAAATGCCCGCTACGCCGAGTTCCCCTGTCGTGAGAAACAACGTACTGTGGCCAACGACCTTTCCCTCAAGCCACGCCGCAAAGTGCCACCATCGGCGAGGATCAGAAACAGTAGAAGTGCATAATTGAGCCGTTTCTTCTTTGCTATAGTAAGGAAGGTCTTCGACATCCCAAACAGGTTGTTCCTCAACCATCTCGATCTTCAAATTAGCCGGCTTGGAGTGCTCGATGTTCATTTTTTCAAAATCAAGCCACATCCAGTGTGGTCTCCAGCCAAGCTGGAATCCGCGAGCCAGTAGCCGAATCCCCAGATCGCGCGGCTGCGGTGGTTCAAGTGACCAGCAACCAATTAGCTTTTCCGCCGCTCGTTCACGATAGTACCGCACGATGGTGTCAAGTTGTTCACCGGCATTCTCCTCAGTCAATTGAGGAAAAGAGATCATGCCACTGCTATTGGGGCCCGGCACGTAGGTCCATGTCACGCCGTTCTGCTGCCGTACTTCGCCTCCTGCGACACGGGCACACAAATTCATCCAATCTAGGTGATTTAATGCGGTTGCCTGTTGAAGTCGTTCGGGGGTTGGGTTTTGGATAAAGGTCAAATCTGATTCAGATATTTCCTCGTTCATTCTGCTCTCCTCTTAACACGATTCAAGGTCATTATACTGCTGACGGAGGCGCATCAACTCCTGTTTTAAATGTGCAACGGTTTCCGCATAGGTGGGCAGATCGTAAAGATTCTTCAGTTCGTTGGGGTCCTCATGGAGATCGAATAGCTCCCAGTAATCACCTTCGGAGTAGTATTCGATTAGCTTGAATCGCTCGGTTCGCACACCGCGATGGGGACCGACCCGGTGTGGTGTGAAATAGCGATACGGCTCCGCCATTGCTTCCTCGCCCTTTCCGTACAGTTCCCAAGAATTTTCGTAGTACGCATAATAAACCGATTGACGCCAATCGTCGGGGGATTTGCCGTCCATCAGTGGACGTAGACTTTTGCCTTGCATACCGTCGGGGATGGGTACGCCTGCGAAATCGAGAATTGTCGGTGCAAAATCGACGTTCATCACCATCTCATCGGCAACATGGCCAGACGGACACAGCCGCGGATAACGTGCAACGAGTGGGATGCGGATGGCGGGTTCATACATGAAGCGCTTGTCATACCAACCGTGCTCACCCAAGAAATAGCCGTGGTCGGAGGTATAAAGGATGAGCGTGTCTTCTGCGAGATAGTGTTCATCGAGATAGTCAAGGACCCGTCCGAGATTCTCATCAACGCCGTAGATAGTACGATAGCGGTCTTTGATAAAACGGTCGTAGATCCACGCCTTGCGTTCCTGTTGGCTCAGCCCCTCAGGCAGGTCATCGTAATCGCCCGCCAGACTCTGATCAAACTTCATATCTTCGGCGATGCTTGCAATGCGGCGCGTGGCATAATCATCATTGAGGGTTTCGGGTTCGGGGATGTTCACGTTTTGAAACATATCCGCATGTCGGGGCGCGGGACTGAAAGGACGGTGCGGGGCCTTGAATTGATAAACAAGACAAAACGGTTGAGAAGACTCCGTTTGATCGAGGAAGTCGAGTGCAAGGTCAGTTGTGATGTCGCTGGCATAACCGTACTTCTGAATGCGCTCTCCGTTTTCGATGTAGATGGGATCGAAATATTCCCCCTGCCCCGGATGAATCGCCCAATAGTCGAACCCGCGCGGATGTTGCCGAATATGATATTTTCCTACAAGACCGGTGCGGTAGCCGGATTCCTGTAGCAGTTCAGGGAATGTCGGGATATTTGGATCTAGTTCTTCGATGGCATCGGCTTTTTCCGAGTTCCCGCGAATGCCGTGGATGTGAGAAAAACAGCCGGTGAGAACGGTGGCGCGGGCAGGCGCGCAGAGCGCGTTGGTCGTAAAGCAGTTTGAAAAGCGCGTGCCGCCGTAGGCGATGCGGTCCATGTTCGGGGTTTGCAGGATGTCGCTGCCATAGCAACTCATCTCCTGGACGGTCTGGTCGTCAGTCATAATAAAGAGAATGTTGGGGCGATGGTTATTGTGTGTCGGCATGCAAATTTCTCCGTCAAATCATCTGTTTAGAAAGTCGCTTGGCACGAAAAGAGATGCTCAGTCCCAAGTGGTTCTTCAGCGCGGCCAGTCACTTCCGTCATAATAGCGTGTCCCTTGGTGGCTCTTTTTAGGAATGGGGTTTTCGAGGCGTTCGCCGGGCGCATCGACGATGATAAGTGTGCGTGGCTTACCAGACTTAGGATTTGTCGCTCCTTCTACAAAGCACTTAATCTTCAATCGTCCAACGATTTGGTGGCCAAAGATTGTATACACGTAATCGCCGACGGCTAACCGCGATGGTTTACCCGCCATGTGGAATTCATACTCAGAGACGGCGCCATCATATAGCGCATTGACTCGTTCCATTCCTTCTCTTGCAGGAATGGTTTTAGTAATTCCAAAGCTCATATCATTTTTCCTTTCAATTCGAGATTGAGTGCCTTTGGAAACAGATCTTGTGATTCCTATTTTTCATGTCCGATACCTTTCCATGAGAGACTGATACACTGGCAGTATCAGAAAAATCATCGCAATGATTAGGATGGTTAAAGTGATCGGGCGTTTCCATAAAAACGACAGGTTCCCATCACTAATGAGAAGCGCCCGCCTCAGATTTTCCTCTAGCAGTCCACCTAATACAAAACCGAGTAGCATGGGAGCCATCGGAAAATCGAGGAGGCGAAAAAAGACGGCGAAGGCGGCAAATCCGACCATCAGATAAATATCAAAGTTGTTGAAGGAAACAAGGTACACTCCAATGAGGGAAAAGAAAAGTATAAACGGGATCAGCAACTGTTTCGGCAAAGCCAACAAACGGGCGATATAGGGAATCAAGGGGAGGTTGAGGATAAGCAGAACGATGTTGCCCAAATACATTGACACAATCACCGACCAAAACACTTCAGGGCGTTCTACAAAAAGACGAGGACCGGGTTGGATTCCGTAAGAAATTAATGCGCCTAACATGACTGCTGTGGTTCCAGAGCCGGGAATTCCCAAAGTGAGAAGTGGGACAAACGACCCGGTAGAAGCGGCGTTGTTTGCAGTTTCGGGCGCGGCTAATCCTCTTAAACTTCCCTTTCCAAACTTAAGCTTGGCTTGACCTTTTGCAAATGCCTGCTCCATGCCATAGGCGAGAAAAGAGGCGATTGTGGCTCCGGCTCCCGGAAGCACTCCGACAAAAAAGCCAAGAACTGAAGACCTACCAATGGTCGGCGCGATTTCTTTGAATTCTTCCTTAGAGACTTTAAGACTACCGAATTTTTCCTTTGCTGGGCTTTTTGTGATTTCGCTCGGTTTTAGGACAGCAATCAGGGCTTCAGAAAGCGCGAAGGTCGCCATTGCGAGGAGAAGAAAACTGATACCATCGACTAAGTCAAGCTGTCCGAAAGTGAAACGCTGAATTCCGGTCGGATTATCTGTCCCAATGGTGGAGAGCATCACGCCCAGGACTGCCATTAACACGGCCTTTAGGAATTTTCCCTGCCCTGCAAATGCGGAGACGGCGGTGAGTCCCATAATCATCAGCGCGAAATAATCAGAGGATTGAAAACTGAGGGAAACGATAGCAAGTGTCGGCGCGGCAACAAGCAAAAAAATGGCACCAATCGTCCCGCCAGCGAATGAAGAATACGCCGCAATTGCAAGTGCTTTTCCGGCCTTTCCTTGCTGTGCGAGTGGATAACCATCAAATGCCGTTGCAACGGTTCCTGCAATCCCCGGTGCATTGATAAGGATTGAAGAAGTCGATCCCCCAAAAACCGCGCCATAATACACCCCAGCCATGAGAATCAGACCTGATGAGGGTTCAAAACTATAAGTGATTGGAATCATCAAGGCGATTGCCGAGATGGGGCCCAATCCGGGCAACATACCGATAAATGTTCCAGCAAAAACGCCAAAAAACACCATGAAGATATTGGTGAGCGTAAATGCGGTTGAAAGCCCTGTGATGACTCCTTCCCACATCAATTTAACCCTACGGGTGGTCCGAAGCCCTGTGGGTGGGAGGGCAGACCTCACGCAAACCCAACGACCTCAGAAAGTGTATTGAGAAGTCCTAATGTCATTCTGAGCCTTCGGCGAAGAATCTAGATCTTTCGTGAAAGGCTCAGGCCTGTCCTTGAGCGCAACGAAGGAATGACATTTCAACTGAAAAGATAGTATAATATGCCGGGCTCCAGGTAAATCTTTAGCAATTGCGTTAAGATAAACCAGAAAACAACTGTTACCGTGATTGAAACAAGCAAAATAATCTTGATGCGTCGTTCACCCATCGCCCAAAATCCACCGCTAAGGAAAAGAACCGTTGAGATTAAAAACCCTAATGGCTCAATGGTTAATCCATAGCCAACCATCAATAGGAAGATATAGACGACGCGCTTAAAGTCCAATCCCTTGAAAGCTTCAATGAAGGATTCACGCTTCGCGGGGAGAATCAGTATCAATAAGGCGATGGCGATTCCTGTGACACTCAGCGCGATGGGAAGGCTAGCCGGTGTCACTTCAGAATCTACAACCCCAAGGGGTTGGGGTATATTTAGAGCCATTGTGCCATAAGCCATTGAGAGTACGAGAATAACTAGCGCACCCACTTTGTCTTTTGACATCAGTTCCTCACAGAAATCATCGAGCGTGTTATCTTGTCAATTCTCAGAACAGACCTTCTGCTCATTGAAGAAAGCCAAGTTCCCGCATGAGCTTGCCAATCACTTTTTCCTGCGCTTTGAGGAAGGTGTAAAATTCTTGACCGGGTTTATACAGGTTCTCCCAGCCATTGCGATTCCGTA
>JADFGN010000507.1 GCA_022567695.1 Candidatus Poribacteria bacterium
GATCAGTGAAACTTTTGGATTCATATCGTCCGTCGCATCCTGTATTTTAAATTTGGATTGTGCTGTTCAATTATAGCACAGTTCATCTCAATTTATCTACACAGTTTTGAGAGTCAGGAATCAATGACCAAGCCACTCCGAAATCAACTAATCGCTTTAGCAACTTTGAGTTATGGCCTAATATTTCTCTATCAACCGAGTGATATGCTCTTAAGGGTCATGATAATCGTAGCGACTCTGCCGCTCTATGTTATTTACAAGATCTCGGGAGCTATTTCCTTTCTTCAATTTCTCCATCAGTTACTTCAATCTGTTTATCAACTGGATGCTGTCTTGCTCAAGGGGATTGCGCTACCACTTTTGAGCATCTCCGCCATCCTGTCACCACTCTCTTTCAACAAGAGGCGGATTATTGAAATCATCGCTGCCTTTGGGCTGATTATGGGCTTTGTATTCCTTTATCAGCCTTCTTATCCTGTGTTACGTGGGTCTGCTTTCCACCTGCTGTTTGCAAGTGCTATTGCATTTGGTATGGCAACGAATTTGAAAAGATCGATGTCAATTGTGGCGGCGGCTGTCGTGATAATGGGAATTGCTTTCCTTTATCAACCCCTCAGTCCATTCTTGCAAAGCACCGCACTCTATGTTGTGATCCCGGGCATGATTGTTCTGGCAATCGTATCGCCACAGAAATTATGGGTTGAACGGCTCTCGATCGGCGCAATTGTGTGCGGATTAATATTCCTCTGTCAGCCATTTTGGATTTTACTTTATCAGACAGGGATTCAGATCTTGCTTGGAGGCTTAATCGGATTTATCGTTGTTGCACATCGGTAGTTGTGCTTTGTGAGGATGATAGTGGAGTATGTGTTGACTCCTCATCAGTGGTTATAAACGGTCAGCGTGAGAAACGTTCAGTCGAGGTGGGAAGGGATATAATTAACTTGAAAAATAAATTATATCCAGGAGTTACGCATTTTATATCGCAAAGTGTTGTACTCCATGCATCCTGAATCTTGAATCCTGAATCGTTGTCATTTATCTATCGTCTCCGGGCTCGACGATCCCCTTCGGGAGGACAGGCCTCACACACCTTACGCAAAGATTCAGATGAGGCATGGTCTCTCAAATCAACTACATAGCTTCTATTATCTCTTAAACTTATCCAAGTGAGTGCGTGAAGCGTCAAACGTAACCGTTCAGGCGATCTATGGAGATCATTAATGCAGATTGATAACCCGTCTCGCCATGGGAGGGCGACGCTCACGCGGAGCAAAGTTCGGCGGGAGCCTCACCCTCCCACCTGAACGGTTACCGTCAAACTTCATGTGGAATGTTGTTGCCCCGGTGGGCGGTCAAACTATCAATCATCAAAGGAGTTGTCTCCCATGCTAAGAAAAACCGTACTTGTACTCATATGCCTCCTCGGTTTATTCATTACTTCCTTCCAAACACAGGCATTTATTCGGAGACATTATCGTCTCGAAGAAGTGATCAAAGAATGCACTCATATCGTATTTGGTACCGTGACAGAGGTTTCTCAAAAGCGGATGACGGCAAAGGTCAAAGTCGTTGAAAACCTCAAAGGTAAAAGTGACTTCCAGGAGATGAAAATAAACATCGGCGTGGGACAAGGCAATTTTCCGCAACAGCTGATTAAACAGTTCAAGACCGGGTTACCGATTATTGTCTTCTACAAGAAAGAGGGGCAGCGACTCATGAGTCTTGGACATATCAACGGAACTTGGTTTCAAACCTTCGGTAAGGATGGACCTGATAAAAGCCGTGTGTGGTGGAATATGACCCACATTGAGATCTACATGCACCGCACATACAACGGAACGACCCCGGATTTCCAGAAACTCCTCCGAGACGTTTTGGCAGGGAAAACCCGCTCGAAGGAATCAAAAACACAGAATCTCATTGAAGCCCCGTCCGGTGCGGTTCGTGTCCTTGTTCTTACGGGTAAACACTTCGATGTCGAGTTTGATGTTCTTTCCAGATTTGATCAATCAAACGGACAGAAAGTGGTTTACCAAAAAACAAAAGGTCGCAATCTCCCCGACCTCGAGCATGCGGATGTTCTTTGGATTGGACAAGGCGCGATTAGTGAGGGGAGATATTTCCTCAAAGCAGAACAGGAAAACAAGATCAAAGCCTTTGTTAACGACGGGGGTGTAGTTATCGTCTCAGGGCAGGACAGCGATTCCGGGCGGCCGTGTCGTACTGGCTGGATTCCTGAACCGATGAAGGGGGTAGACCGTAACGGTCATAGCGATTTCCAACCGACGCAGGCCGCGGGAAGGCTGTTCCGTGAGCCCAATGTGATTAAATCCGGCACGGTTTTCATCGACGATACCTGGACAGATTGGAGCGACAAATATACCATCCTTGCCACCACAAACCGCGGGAAGGATATTGCTGTTGCGATGTTGAAGTACGGCAAGGGAATGTACCTGATCATGGGCTTTCAAAATGAAACGACAGCAAATATTTCTGTGAATCGCCCCATGCTAGAAAATCTAATCCATTTTACTATCGGCTGGCTAAAAAATAGGTCTTAGAATTATACAGGGGTAATTTGAGGCCATTCCAATTCGATTCCTTGCCCGCGCAACATACGCCTATATCCTTATTTATCCATCAAAAGCTTAACAGCTTCCCCTAATACTTCCGGCTCAATCTTGAGTTTTGCAAGACCGGCTTCGTGCGTAACATAAAGGACTGTGTGCTCCAGATTCATCGGACTGGCAATTTCCTCGATCATTTTGTGTAAACGTTTAATTTCCGTTTTTTTAAGACCCGTTTGCTTTTCAACCTCCTCGTAGAGTTCAGCGGTATCCGTTGAAGAATTAATGGATGCTTTCCTTGCCGTGGGTGCCGCTTTCGGCAGGGTCATAGACGATTCCATCCTCTTTTTCGACTTTGCAGCTGTTGCTGCGTTTGAAGGCTGTGAGGTCGATTCCACCTTCTTTTTCGGCTTCTCCGTCGTCGCTTTCGCGGGAACAGTCGTGGAGCCTGTCTTTTTTTTCGATCGCCTTCGTACTGTCCGCCTCTGAATTTTTCCCACTTCAAGTGCATGGATTCCACACGGCGTGCAGACCTTTGCCGTAACTTCAGCGAGTGTCATCGTCACAATCAGGTCTGTGATAGAACCACAGATTTCGCATTCAACAAGATTTTCAATACCGGTGAAAATTTCCCCTTGTAGCTTGAGCAATTTCTCTTTATCCGCCTTCGTCGCCAGATCCTTTTGGCAGATTTCAATAATGCTTTGAGCTGCCGCCTGAATTTGTTGCAAAGAACCCATCGTGTATCTCCTTGATTATATTATCAAAGTGTTATGTGTAGTATAACACAAACGCGGCATATTGTAACAAATCCAGACATATCCGTCAAGCAGAAAAGAGGAACGACTCATTTTCAGATCAGTAGCCGAATTTGCAAAAATTCGGTTCTGAATTCTTGCGAATTCAGCTACCCTCCAGAGTGCACTTTATTTTACAGAGGATTACGTATCAGGACAATCTTTCGTGCGGTCTTTATAAAGTTTATATTCCAGACTGTCTGTTAATGCCTCCCAGCTCGCTTGGATGATATTTTCTGAGACACCTACCGTTCCCCAATGCTCTATGCCATCGCTTGCTTCGATAAGCACGCGGACTTTTGCGCCCGTTCCGGCTTTGGTGTCCAAAACGCGCACTTTGTAGTCAGTCAGATGCACCTTTTGCAGAGCTGGATAAAATCGCTCAAGTGCTTTGCGAAGAGCTATATCAAGTGCCTCCACAGGTCCATCACCATCAGCCGCAGTGTGTTCCACCTTCCCGTCGGGGTCTTTCACTTTGATTGTCGCTTCAGAACGCATGCTGTGATCTTTGAACTTCTCAATAATCACGCGGAATCCGAGCAGATCGAAGAATGACTGATAGCTGTTAAATACTTTATGGGTCAGCAGTTCAAACGATGCTTCAGCCGCTTCATACTGATATCCTGCGTTTTCTGCCTCCTTCATGCGGTTAAAAAGCGCACGAATTTCAGGTGAATTTCTATCGTAATTTGGATATGCCTTTTCAATCTTTTTAACGATTGCGCTTCGGCCTGCTTGATCAGAAACGAGGATACGCTGCTGGTTGCCGACGAATTCAGGATCGATATGCTCAAAGGTTAGCCTATTCTTTTTCACAGCGTCTATGTGCATGCCACCTTTATGGGCAAATGCAGATTTTCCGACATATGGTTGACGTTCGTCGTGTGGTAGATTTGCCAGTTCACTGATCAAGCGCGAAACATCTGCCAGTTGTTTGAGCTGATTGTCACTCACACAATCGATCCCGAGTTTGAGCTTGAGGTTTGGGATGATTGATGAAAGATTCGCGTTGCCGCATCGTTCACCGTAACTGTTGAACGTTCCCTGTACGTGGCTTGCTCCTGCCTGCACTCCCAAGATTGTGTTGGCAACTGCCATTCCGGCGTCGTTATGCGTGTGGATACCAATCGGCAAATCAATCTCTGCCATGACCGCCCTGACAATTTCTTGAATTTCCAAAGGCAATCGTCCACCGTTGGTGTCGCATAATACAAGGCATTTTGCTCCTGCCCGCGCTGCCGCCTTGAGTGTCTGAAGGGCGTAATCTGAGTCATCTTGAAATCCATCAAAAAAGTGTTCTGCATCGTAGATGACTTGACGCCCATTTTCGGTCAGAAATCCAACCGAGCTTTCGATGATGTCAAGGTTATCCTCTGGCGTGACACGAAGCACGTCCGTGGCATGCAATTTCCAACTCTTACCGAAAATCGTGACAGTGCGAGCCCCTGTATCCAACAGTGCGAGTAGGTTTGTATCTTCACTGGGGATGTTGCTTCGATAGCGCGTGCTCCCAAACGGCACGACTTCGGCATGCTGTAGTTTGAGCACCTTTGCTTGCTTGAAAAACTCAACATCCTTCGGGTTTGAACCGGGGTACCCACCCTCAATATAGTGAATCCCCAACCTATCCAAAGCTTCAATGATAAGGAGCTTGTCCTCTACAGAGAATGCGACGCCCTCCCCTTGACTGCCATCCCTAAGTGTTGTATCATAAAGTTCAACCATTTTCCAGTTTTGCCTCCTTGGTTTGTTTTAGGTGTGAGATCATTATTCACGAGATTGCACAAAAAAAGCCCACTATCGCAAACCCTACGATAGTGGGCATCCATAAAATTGTATAATTCCGTACTGAATTCAAAACGCAAATCGACATCGCCCACTTTCATAGAGTAGAAGGAGAATTATCAGACTGATAATCAAGCCGGTGTAAAAGGGCACACTGCTCTTACCAATGTGTCTCTCACACCAAAGTGCTCCTAATCTATGAAAGAAATGATTTACGTCTGGGGCCATCTATTTAACTCAAGTTGTTATCGACTATGTTGCATTTCATCACTGGCTGCGAGAAAGAAA
>JADFGN010000508.1 GCA_022567695.1 Candidatus Poribacteria bacterium
CCAGTGGCTATAAGGTCGTTGGTTCATTACACTAGAGGTCGTTGGTTCATTACACACTATAATCTCAATATGATTACACAATATGTAGGAAATCCCATTTTTTAAATAGTATTACAGTTCACAGTTCATCTGAGGAGGTTTTTTAATGCATCGGAGTTCATCGGGCAGACGCGACGCAATGCGGAGAGCCCACAATGTCAGTCGAAAATCCGCTATAAAACCAGATGAAGAGATGACAACTTTAGAGGAACTTCCCGCAGCCCTTCAGAAGCAGCTTAATGATCTGCTTGAAGGAGAGGAAGATATCAAGGTTGCGATTTCGACAGATCTCCGGTTGAATGGAGATTATGGAAAAGACTGGGTGATAGCAACTGAGAAGCGGTTGATTTCTTTCAACCAAAACGGTGCCCTAACGCCTGACATCCAGAATCTTCCACTCGAAAAGATCGATTCAATCGAGGTTCGAGAGCTTTACGGCAACAATATCCTGAAGGTACGCACCGCTGATAAAGGAATTGAAATCGCACGGTATTCTAGGACAGTTGCACTTAAATTCGCGGAAGCCACTCCAGAAATCGAGTCGTTGGTTCAACAGGCAAATCCGGATGCAGAGTCAGAGAAAAAGAGATCGGTACGCAGACACGGGGCACCCGGAAAAAGGAAAACTAAATGTGAAACCTGTGGAAGCCCGATTCCCCATTGGAGCGATGTTTGCCCAAACTGCATTGAAAAAGGAAAACTCATTTTCCGTTTGTTAAAATATGCCTTGCCGTACTGGCGACTCTCCGGAATTGCATTGTTCATCATGGTCGTTGTACGAGCTGTGAGTGTGTACCCTGGCATTCTTCGCATGCATCTCTTCGATGACGTGCTTGTTCCAGGATTCACGTTCGTCACTCAGAATGGAGAGATTCAGCCAGGCATATTTGGACAGCTGGTAACGCTTGTGCTCTTGATGGTCGGTATTAACGTCTTTACGATGCTTTTTTCATCTGTCCGGAGTTACATGATGGCGTGGGTGGGTCAGCGTATCACCTTGAACCTGCGGAATCAAGCCTTTCAGCATCTGAGTATACTTTCGCTCGATTTTTACCAGCAACATGACACAGGGAATTTAATGTCGCGGATTACACACGATGTCAGCCGGCTGCAAGATTTCATTGCGGAAGGATTACAAGACATCATCGGTGATTCGCTGATGATTATTTTCATGTGCGGTGTCATGTTCTATTACAATTGGCAACTAACACTCTGGTCTCTTATCCCGATTCCATTTATTATCTTCTTTACAATCTACTTCGGGGAAAAGATGCACAAGGTCTTCCACGTTATGTGGAGACGTACCGCAAAGATACATACCATCCTGGCAAGTATGATACCGGGAATACGAGTTGTCAAAGCATTCGCTCGTGAGGATTATGAAGTTGAGCGTTTCGGCAAGCAAAATGAGTTAGTTTTTGAAGGGGAAATGAACGCTGCAAAGCTCTGGACAATTTACGGTCCGACAATGCGTTTCCTCACATTCTTTGGAACAATCACTATTTGGTTTGTCGGTGGTTCTCAACTGCTCAATGGAGACTTAACCATCGGCGAGCTGACCATGTTCATGAGTTATATGATGCAGTTCTTTGGCCCAATCCAAACGCTTTGTCGAATGAATAGCCGTTTCTTGAGAGCCGCAACTTCCGCCGAACGTGTCTTTGAGATCCTTGATACACCGCCCACAATAGCGGATAAAAACGATGCGGTCGACATTCCGCAGATGCAAGGGGAGATCGAATTCCGCGATGTCGGTTTCTCCTATGATAACGAGAAGGATGCACTGGATGGCGTGAGCTTTGTTACCAAGCCCGGAGAAATGATTGGTTTGGTCGGACACAGCGGTGCCGGCAAAAGTACGCTCATTAACTTGATCACCCGATTCTACGAGGTGGACGAGGGTGAAATTCTTATTGATGGGTATAATATCCGTGATATCAAGTTGAAGTCCTTGCGAAGTCAGATTGGAGTTGTCTTACAAGAGCCGTTCCTATTTGAAGGGACGGTGGCCGAAAATATTGGCTACAGCAAACCGGATGCCACACTCAAAGAAATTATCGCTTCGGCCAAGGCGGCAAACGCACACGATTTTATCCTCGAATTCCCCGACGGCTATGACACGAGGGTCGGTGAACGCGGTGCACGTGTTTCTGGCGGGGAACGTCAGAGAATCTCTATCGCCCGCGCCATCTTGAAGAACCCGAGAATTCTTATCCTTGACGAAGCGACCTCATCTGTCGATACCGAAACCGAATCAAAAATTCAAGAAGCACTTGGCCGGTTAATTCAAGGACGGACAGTTTTCGCAATTGCCCATCGCCTCTCTACACTCAAGCACTCCAATCGGCTCATTGTCCTCAAAGAAGGACAGATCGATGAAATGGGTACGCATGAGGAGCTGATAGCCAAGGGTGGCACCTATGCGGATTTATGCCAGAAGCAGATGGAACTCTCCAAGATTCGCGCATGGTAGGAGTAAAAAAACGTGAAGAGAAGAAAGTTAGACCTGACAGGTTTGCAGAACCTGTTAGGTCTGCCACTTCTTTATAGAAAGAGTGGAGCGGGAAGATGGAAGGTTGCTTCCTATTTCACGTCTGCTACAAAGGGAGTAAGCACATTGAAAGAACCGGTTCAAATTGAAGATGAGATTCAATTTCTTGATACCAAGCGCTTGAAAATCAGCCGCAACTCGTTCGGAGATCTTGTGGTTGAACTGTCTGACGGAAGCATTCATACCTCAGTTGTGCCAGTGAAGGCTTTCCCCCTCACCTTGCCGAATCAGTTTATTATACTGATTGACGCTGATAAGAAGGAAATCGGGCTCATTGAGCACATAAAGGAGTTGAAAAAAGCAAGCCGACAGGTTCTTGAAGATGAGTTAGAGAAATGCTACTTCATGCCAAAGATTCAGAAGATTCACGACCTCAGCGGGCGCTTCGGGGTCACGCGATGGGAGGTCGATACTGATCGCGGGCAAGCTCAATTTGATCTCCGCTCTCGATACGATATCCGTTCCCTTGATGCGGGTAGGATACTCATCAAAGATGTCGATGGCGTCCGATACGAGATTGTCAATTATCATCGTCTGGATGTGAAAAGCATTGCCCTCCTCGAAACCCAGATCTAATCTGCCTGAACTAAGGAGTGGCGATTAAATAAATTGGACATTTAATCTTGAGAAGGTTTGAAACCTTCTCAAGGATGCCCTGCGAAATGTAGGAGTAATTTAGTAGGCAGTCCTAAATGATCGGCTGGCGCGCCCTAACTGAGCAGAGAGTGGCATGATAGTTACTTGATACCTTCACGGAATACGCCGCATATAGACGTCCTGGCCATCACTCCAAATGAGGCTGATAACATCCGGTGTGCCCATGACAATCATTGGAACCTGCGGAACATTAGCAACTGTAGTGTAAAGGTGAATTCCGTTTTCCTCCCAAAGGGCGGTGCCATCTGAACGAAGCTGCTGGCCATAAACGTCCGTTTTGCTTTCTATACCGTAGTCTTGGCGGTAATCTACCCAAGCAACAAAGAATTCCATATTGCCACCGCTTTGAAGCATAGGTCGGGTTTGATGACCACCAGCGGTACAAATTGGAATACCATTGGCTTTCCATTGTGGCGTATCATCCGCGTTGATGCACTGGGCATAAATATCTGGGAAAACGTCCCGGTCATCCTGCGAAACAACGACGACGCCACCTTTTATGACTCGCGGCGTTCCTTGGATGGCTGTTGCTCGGCAGATTTCGACGCCGTTATTCGGCCACATCTGTTTTCCGCTTTTATCGATTCGTTGTCCATAAAGACTCCACTGGGAATCGATGCGCAAATCCACCCATACCATAATTAACGTGAGTTCGATATAAGAAGTCCAAGCTGCTTCTGAGTTCTACAGCATTATGACAGACAACTGGTGTCTGGTGACTGGTGTCTGGTGACTGGTGTCTGGTGACTGGTGACGACTCATTTGCTTCCTTGTTGACTACGGCGGAGATAAGCAATATAACTATTGATTTTCGCAATCAAATGGTAGCCTTCTCCCTTGAGTTGTTCGTTGGTTTCTCTCTGACCATAGCTCTCATCAAGGCAGACGTTGATGTCGTCAAGAACTTCCTTGGTCGACCCTCCCCGCTATGCGGGACTAAGAAGCTAAATAATTCGACAGAAACGCATGTTTTCTTTATACTGCCAGCGCCCGTGACCTTCGGCGATATTGTTCGTCACCGAGACAATTGCCTTTCTCATCTGTTGGTCCAGACAGTAATGTTCTTGCGGCGGAAGTTGCTTGATGAGCTGATAGACGTGCTGTCGAAACTGACGTGCCAGTTGATAAAGTTCAAAATCATCGAGCCGATACTTATCCTCATCATTCATAGATTTTTCTCCGGCATTGGATATAAGCGATAAGTTCGCATGAATATTATACTACTTTTCTGTGAGATTGATGACTAATGGGTCAAACTAAAGAGCCTGAAATGAACCAACACTTAATCCATCATGGTGCCAAAAAACGAATCCGGAGAAGCACGCTGGCTCGAAGCTACGTGATGACTATTACCGTTGGGTTCCATCAGTCCGGCTATCGCACGTTTAAACATTACTATCAGAAGCATGTGTGTATGTTTCTTCGCTGGGCATTTCCTTTTGTTGTGTCCTATAATCGGTTCGTGGAACTGATGAGTGAAGCTCTTGTTCCTTTGTGCGCCTATCTTTCCACACGAAAAGGAGAGTGCTCAGGGATTTCGTTCATTGATTCAATGCCCATTGCTGTGTGTCATAATCGGCGTATCCACTCCCATCAGGTCTTTGTTGAAACTGCAGAACGGGGGAAAAACTCCGTTGGTTGGTTCTATGGATTTTTGTTACATCTCATTGTCAATGACTGTGGTGAGTTGCTCGCCATCCAACTTACCGCCGGTAATGTCGATGACAGAACCCCTGTTCGGTAAGCTCTTCGGAGACAAAGGCTATATTTCTCAACCCTTATTCGACCTGTTGTTTGATGACGGTGTACAGTTGGTGACCAAGATAAGGAAGAACATGAAAAACAAGCTGATGGACGTCTTTGATAAGCTGATGTTACGCAAACGAGCGATAATTGAAACCATCTACGACCAACTAAAGAATATCTCCCAAATTGAGCATACGCGTCATCGAAGTGGGTTTAATTTTCTCGTCAATCTCGTCAGTGCGTTGATTGCCTACACATACCAGGAAAAGAAACCTTCACTCAACATCCGTTTACCTCAGTTGGGGGACTTACCTGCTGTCATCGTTTAATTGCTTACGTCGAACTCACGTTAATTACGCCCCCAGCATGATCGGAAACGGCATAGGGCAAATGTTAAACTCCTTCGGCGACACAAACTGGTATGCTGT
>JADFGN010000509.1 GCA_022567695.1 Candidatus Poribacteria bacterium
CAACCATAAATCTTCAGAGACGGGTTAATAACCCAAGTCTTATATCCGGACCCGCACTGTGAGGGGGATCGACAGCTTTGGCATGGGTCTTGCTCAGTATGCGGACACCCTTTCAAACTATACTGCTACAGCCGCTACAATCCCCCCGATATGTAATGTGGCAAATTTCTAATCATGCAAGTTAATCTATAAATGTCAGCCATTTATTCACAATCACCTAAGAAATTTGCAATTACAACCCCAATAAAAATTACTCCAGATGATGGTTATCAGTGTAAGTAAATAAAGGTCACAGAAAACACAAAAAAGTAAACCCACCGAAGGGTGGGCTACAAAGCAAGCCTCCTCGCGCTGCCGACTTGATGCAACACAGGATGCTCGCACAACTAAAAAAGGAGAATAATTAAAAATCAGTTAATAAAACCACGATCTCTGCAAAACCGTGGGCCCGATGGAATCCTGCGTGATAGCTTGTATCGTCTCGCTACTGTAGAGCACGTCGCCGTTGCCGTTACCAATACAGTTACCTGCTGACGGCGTCGGCGTGAGAGCGATGACCGCACCCAGAATCGTATTGTGGATGTGCACCAGATCATCGGCAATGATTAACCCATTGAAAGTACCGGTGTTCAGATTCTTGACGACAGCGTCTGTCGTTGCGTTATGAACGACCAAAATACCGGAGCTGTTACCAAAGTCAACTGCCTGCCAAGGCACACCGGAGGGAAGTTCCGCATAGGTAACGCCCGAAAGTGGAAAAGTCAAATTGGCCGGGTCAGTGACATACTGGCTTCCATTCAGGCCGCTCTGCGCGATGGTTTTCAGCGCACCTTCGGCGTATCCCATGGCCTGATCGGGTGTGTTAAAATTGAGGATGGCGTTGGTCTCAATCACTGTGGGACTCACTTGCTGTTTATTTTTGGGCTGGTAATCGACTCCAAAGAAGGTTCCCCCTACTTTTGAAGCCCCTTCTTGATTGAAGACTGGTGCCGCCGTGACGATGCCAAGTTCGCCGTTATTGTTAACCAAGCTACTGTTTAAGTCATGCTCGCGTCCATCCACGGTAAGTGACCCCGATGTTTTGATTGGCCCCAAGGAAGTGATAGCCCCTCGAACATCTGTCGGATTGGGCGGATGAAACACTTGCAGATAGGCGATAATTGTCCTTTCAGCACCGAAAGCACCCGGGATGCTTCCAGTAGAAGTCACCTCAACGATATAATCACTGTCGCTATAGGCATCTCCATCTTCTTCATCATTGTCTTTGATGATGACGCTGCAAGTTCCGTTTCCTAAAGAGACGCTTGCACCAAAACTTAAAATGCCGTCGTCTGCTGTTTGCGCAATACCATCTGCACCTTTTAAAAGCGCATTGAGATCTGTTGCGCCATTGTCGAATTCCTTAAAGGCTTGCGCAATACCGGCCTCCGCCAAATAAAGTGCTTGCACCCGATGCAGGTTTTGAAAGGCATCGTGGGATTCAAAGAGTATCCTGTTGGTAATTGTTCCACCGAATAATACCAAAACCACAATCAGCGTCACGGTATATAGAATCGTACTTCCGGCATCCGCTCGAGCCCATCTTGCGAGGCAGGAGCTTAAGCGTGCATCAGGATGTAGGAAAAGTCTGTCTTTCATGGTTTACCTCCAGATTATTTGAGTTAATATTCCTTTGCAAATTAAATAAACAATTTTGCGGACTACTAAGTGCTAGTTGTCTCCCGAAACAAAGAAAGTCCGCTCAGTTCAAGCCATTCTTGTTCTATCGGCGATCTGCTGGTTTGAAGCGATTTCCAGAATTCCTGTTGTTCTGTCTCTGTTGCTTGATTAGCCATAATTTGATATAAAAGATAAGAAACGCGGAGTACGAAGCATGATTGTGGATGGATACTTTCTTCAAGAACCTCGTCGAAAAAAGTGCCATCGTGCTTGATGCCGAAGGTGTGGAAAAGGGTTGCAAGATTGATAAAGAACGCGGACTGATAAAGCGCAACATCCGGGTTATCTGACCGTTGCTCCCACTGCCGCTGAAGTACGAAAAACGGTTCATCATCCGGTTTGGCAAAAACCGCTGCGTTAATCTGCTGTGAAATCATAAAGATATACCACGGATTGTCATGGTTTTTACTCGCCGTGGTTTCAAGAAAACTTTGAACGAACCCCATGCTTTTTGAACCATTCCGAATTATTTCTCTGGCATGAGTGATCGCCCACGCTAAGATCAGTTCCTGAGCGAGAAGCAGGAGTTCAATGACTTTGCGATCCAGACTCAACGCGCGGGCTCTGTCCAGAACTTGAATCAGATCTAAAACCACATCTAAATCCTGTGCCAAATTCAGATTAAGATTCAGATCCAAGTTCGGATTTGAACTCAAATTTTGAATCAAATTCCAAATCGGCAGAAGCTCGTGATTCATGACCAAAGACCGCGCACGGGGCAGTGTCCGAGAGAGTTCTTCCCCACTGAAAGCGCGAGAGCGAATTCGGTCCAAAGCCAAATCTCTTACCCGATCCGCATCATGAATCAGGTCTCTGCCTAGCATTTCATCCCGGGTCAATTCTCTCGCCTTATTCAGCGCACGAGCCAGCGTGCGAGCCCACGGCCAAGACCGTGTACCAGCCAACCCATTATCTCGAACTCGGATCAAGTCTGCATCCAAAGCCCAATCCTGCGCCCGTGCTTCATCCAGTTCGTGAGCCGTTCTCCAGTTGAGATTAAGAGCCGGCGACAAAGTCAAAATGAGCGGCCGAAGTGCATTGATAAATTGCGGGACGGCATTCTGCCAGATCTTCGCGAAATCTTCCGTGAAGGCTGGTGAAGATGGCAGATTTTTTCCATCGGGAGTAAAGAAGGGAACATCAACTTGAAGTTGCGTTCCTTGTCGTGCAGGTTGAGTTGTGCCGTCTTTCGATTCCTCGTCCCTCGATTTCCGATCCGAATCAGTGGGAGTTGACTGAAGGGACAGCCCTCCTATGAGGAGACGGAGGAGTTGAGCCGACTGCGCCAGTAGTAGTTTCTGATGGGTTTCCACTGGGAGTTCGTTCTGCATACACTGTGTATATAATCGCTGAAGATAATCAAAGGCAGTGATTTCTTGATCTTTTACCAGTGTGTTCCAGATGGCATCCGTGATACATTCAAGAGAAAGTGCCCCAAGGAGATGCGTCTGTAATTCATCCGGGAATTTCTTCAGTGCTTGGGAAGAAACCTCTTTGATGCGCTTGGGCAGACGTTTCGACATTTCAGCAATCTCTGGATAGCTATTCAAAAAGCTAAGTCCCCACGCCTGCACCGAGTCATGCGGACTGTTGAGGATATTCACGAAAAGCGTTTCAAGCTCTTCATTCCCCACTTCAAAAGGCCCAATGATCTCTTGAATCACATCCAGTACCTGATTATATGGAAGCTTAACAAACGCATCAAGGACCTTATCACGTACCTCAACGTGAATTTCGGCTTCAAACAAACAATTAAAGGCGATAAAGAGGCATGAAAACCGTTCTGATTCGTCGGCGACCTGGAGTCCATAATCCAGGATGCGCTCCACAAGAGGCGTTCCGTTGCCCATGCTACTAGCCAGAAGGAGTGTGACTTCCCGCCACCATGGATTGTGTAGGTTTGCCAGCAACTTCGGGAGCTCCACGTCCCGATTATCATTTATGTATTCCGCTGTTAAATACTCCTGAAAAGTAAGATGGATGAATTGAAATGTTTCAGCGGTTCTATGACGCAAAATACCACTGCTGTTCTCAATTTCCTGGATAAATCCTTTGGGTGTAAATTTCTCCCTTAAGGAATCAGGAAGGAATGTTTTGAGTTGTGCAAATAAGATCTCTTCAGGAAGTTCGCGCCTGTTACTCGTATGGTAAAAGTAGGCGACCTTTTTGAGTACCTCTTTTTTGGCATCTCGATCTTTTACCTTGATATGGGTTGGGCGGTTTGTTTCCATGTCCCAGTCCAGCATGAGGTTCACAGAAAGCCGATACAATTCGACGCGGCGGCGAGGGAGTTCCAGATTATACTTATAAACATGATATAGAAATGTCAGCAACAGTGGATTTTCAGCGAGCTTTCGGATGCGATCATGCTCTTCAATAGATTTAGAAAGGTCGGCACATCTTTTCAAGTTAAAGTCAGCCCCCGGGCTCTCATCGGTCTTACTCTCAAGGAACGCCGTCCGGTGTTCGGCGGTGAGCGGCATAACTTCCAAATGTCGGAAGTTATTGAAAACAGCCTCTCCAATTGGTCGTGATGTCACTATAAATTTATTCTGAAGATACGCCTGATTGCCAGAGAAGCCGTCAATTTGCCGCAGAAGTTCTTCCCTTTTGCCAATTTCAACTTCATCAAAACCATCAAATAAAATAATCAGATTTCCTTTTTTCAGTTGTCTTTCAATAAAATCTCTTGCTTTCGGGAAACCGTTCTCCTCAAAAAGGGTTTCGAGATATGCACGGATGTTCAAAGACTTATGCTGAACATAAGCTGTCAAAGTAATTAGCACAGGGATTAATGTCTTACCTTTGCCTTTTGTGTATTGATACGCGAGATGCTGTAGGAGTGTCGTTTTTCCTGAACCCGGATCTCCAATAATTGCAATTCGATTACCGTAATTGGCCTCATCTGCCAAAGCTGCAAGAACTTCGATTCGCTCCATTTTCGGCTCTTCGAGCCCCGGACGCACATAACTGCCTCTCTCAGATTCATCTGATCCAGTGGTTTCGGGATTTTTATACTCTTCTTTGCTCAGTTGGAGTGGGATATAATTCTTATCTAAATCGACAGCCTCCCCCAAAAATTGCTGAGTCAGTCCAACCTCCTTAAGCTTTGTATGGAGCGTTTGGCGATATCTATTCAGGAGCGTATTATAAGCGCCCAAGCGAATGAATACCCAGGTGATCAGACGGGTGAATAAAGGGAAAAGCTGATTCACTATCAATCTTCTGATTCTTTCCTTGAACCAAGTTCCAATGAAGATAACCCCCCCGAAAATGATTGCCAATTCGGTATGTCTTTCCATCCAGTCCTTAATAAGCACTGTCCATTTTTCTATGAATCTAGTATTTTTCTGAGGTTCGATAGAATTTTCACCGCGCTCGACAAGTGAATTATCGGCGGCTTCTGTCTGCTGTGGATTCGGATCGGCGGAAATTTCCTGTCCATACAGATTACTGACGATGCTTATCATGATCAGAAGCATCTGGATGACAAGATGGCAACGTTTTGCAAAGGTATGTTTTTTCGACTTCATTGGTTTTTTTGTTCTCATAACTCCCGCTTAACTAAATTTCTCTATTAAAGTATATATTTTAAACCACAGGACCCGCATGATAACTGATTTCTTGCGGGAACTTATTCACGAAAATTAGTTAAAAGAAAGGAAAAATTACATGGTGGATCGAAAGTACCTCCTTGATGA
>JADFGN010000510.1 GCA_022567695.1 Candidatus Poribacteria bacterium
TATGGGGGTCTTTACAACGGCTGGGTCAATTTTATTGACTAAATCCCCTATATCGTATCTTTGGTAAAAGGATTTTGCCCTGTCCCGGTAAGGGTTTACGCCCATTTTGGACATGAATTTCGAACTTCCCAAAATACCCTGTTGCCCAAGGGCAAAATCCTATCCGCCGGGATTGATGTCCAATTCACTTGATTCTGGGATACATTGGGGGATTTCCCATTTCCGTTTGTTGACCGAAGGCGGATGTCGAAAACCACAGCCAATTGGGGGTCAAATTCAGTCGTAGCAAGGTTTTCGGTATTTACCAAAGATACGTTAATACCAAATCGAGCATAGTCTAGACTCAGCATCATAAGTATTATACTTCAGTAAACACCCTCTGAGACTCCCAAGCACACGGGCTTCCCCGACCCGTATGAATCGGTATCCCAATAACCGATGTCCTTGGCACTACTTTTGCGTTATTTTATGCCACCCCGCAATATCAAGAATCGTATTCGCACACTCCCAAGTCCACATCTATTATTTGTTTTACTCGCTTTGTTTTTGATACACGATAACCGATGAAGGCAAACCGTTCCGCGTTTTCATCTGATTCTCCATACACTTCGGCTTTTTTGTCAAAAAAAAATTCGATGGACTGAGGAGAATCATACTCCAAGTTATCGATAATGGTAAACCACACGAGAGTGTGGGACACAAAGTAACAGACCCTCGCAGAATGCAGGGTGGCTGCACTACCGAAAAAATGGAGAATTAAAAATGTTTACTAAATTCGACAGGCACATGAGAATCACAGCAATCTTTTCAGCTTTTATCCTGGCTTTAAGCGCAGCGTGGGCGACGAATTCTTATTTCAAAAGTAAGACGATGAGCATTGATAACTACCTAATTGAGAAAGGTTTCCAAGAAGATTGGATTGATACCGGCGATGGTAGTGGTTACTATAAGCACCATTTCACCTTCGATACCAGTGGAGATGACTTTCAAGAGCTACTAGAGATTCAAATGAGAGGTAAATATATAACTGAAAACAATGAAGTTCAGATGTATGACGAATATGGTGATATCCTTGAATCCACTAGCAAGGGGAAGCGGAAGGTCGCTACGAATTGGGACTGATGCACCTTGACGCTGAAAACCTTGTTCAAGCCAGTTCGTAGACTTCCACCATGTTCAATGTACGCATCCGTTCACCGACCTTTATCTTGTCAAGGTCAGTACTCTTATATCCCCGCAAGAAATGAGCAATTAGATTCCGAGTCGTGCCAAAGGCTTTGTTGATTTCAACCCAATCCAGTTCATAATGACCACAAAGCGCGTTTTCAAAATCACAAATACCTGAGATAAAATAACCGTCTTGCTGATGGGATACGAAAATCTCATTATCATTAAACTCTCGGTGTAGCAACGCCGGCGTATAATCGATGTCCAAAAAACCTGATGCGCTTGGACATATGTTTGGACAACACTTTGCGCCTTTGGGCTTAGTTTGTCATAGTCTCGAGCAAAAATGTGCCCCGTCATGACCGATTGCCATTTCGAGGATGGAATATACCAAGCCTGAGAGGCAAAGGTCTCCATCGGAACACGGTGCAATTTTCCTAAAAGCTGGCCCAAAGAAAAACAGATGTCCATCCGTTTTTGCGGGTTGAGTTGAGACCAAACGTGTCTCAGCACCCGGCCTGAAAACCGTTTCATCAACAGATAACAACGAGGCTCCATTCCGAAGTCAATGACTTCAGCACTGGGAATCAAGGAATATTGATGGAGATGACTCAAAATTTCATATTCTTTGACGAAATTATCGATACAGAATTTCGTAATGCAGTCTGCATCCCCTTCACACGCTTCGATAGCCGCCATTTTCAAAATGAACGCTTTATTAATCTGGTAAACATATGTCGCGCCTTTGTGGATGGGGCGAATCGAAACCACCTCTTTGACGCCCGCGTCTTTAGCAATCTGTGCCGCCAATTGAGAAAGGGTAAAAATCTCATCTGTTGACGGAAACCCGCTTTTCTGTTGCATTGAGTTTCTCCGGTTCTTTCACGGGACGTTTTGCTTTTATCGTGCCTCATGTCGTGGTCAACATGCTAGCGCTTAGCCGCACGATTTCAGCCCTCTGAGAATGGTGACACTCCAACGAATGATTGAATGTTTCACTTTAACCGACCAATAGCCAGTCCTTTATTCTGCTGTGGTCGATCCGAATTCTGGCAGTTTCCTATGCAGTGTTCCCTGCTCATAGGCATAGCAGAGTCTTATAAGGGTAGGCTCATCGAACATACGACCCAGAAACTGTAGTCCTGCCGGCAAGTTGGCTGTCGTGAAGCCCATGGGAACGGTAAAGGCCGGTTGCCCGGTGTGAGGTGCGATCACCTGAGAATTGTCACCTTTATAACCCGCCATAAAGTCATCTATCCTGGAAGGCGGATGGTTCCAGCTCGGATAGATGATGGCATCCAGTTCCAGCCGCTCCATCTCGTTCTCTATCGCCTCACGGTACGCGATTCTTCTGTCACCTGTACAGGGATCTCCACAGGGAATATCCGGGCTACCCCCATGACCGGAGTTGTTTTTCATATAGTGCAACCTCTTACCAACAAATTCTGAGTACCCGCCATACTCAATGATATCCTCCAGGGTCTGGAGAGAATCCCAGCGAACATATTGCGCCAGGTAAGCTTCAATATCCTGCCGGAACTCGGCACACCACTGATCCTGGCGAAGGGAATCAAATCCCGGTACGACAACGGGATCCATGATTTGGGCCCCAAGTGCATGGATATCTGTTATCGCCTGCTCAAATAGTGCCTTCACTTCAGGATGCGGATTATTGTCGCTTAGAATACGCAGCACGCCGATGCGGGCTCCTTGGAGGCCATTGTTATCCAGGTACTGCTGGTAATTTTCTGGGACGTTCCCTTCACTGTACCGGGTTACGGGATCATTGGAGTCATAGCCCGCGATGACCTCTAGCACCCGGGCGGCATCCTTGACTGTACGGCACATAGGGCCGCCGACATCATTGCGTAGGAATAGTGGAACGATCCCTTCACGACTGGTTAGCCCTAGTGTCGGACGCAACCCGACAAGTGCATTGTGTGAACAGGGACCTCTGATAGAATTGCCCGTATCAGTGCCCAGACCGATGGTAGCGAAGTTGGAGGTGATAGCCGCACCAGTTCCGCCGCTCGAACCGGCCGGAACATGATCCAGGTTATAGGGATTTCGGGTCGTGCCGCCCAGGGAGCTATCGGTATGCCGTGGACTGAAGGCCCATTCCGCCATATTGGATTTGGCGATGACAATGGCGCCAGCCTCCTTTAGTTTCAAGATCTGGTACGCATCCGTTTCCGGGATGAATCCCTTGAGTGCAACAGACCCAGCAGTAGTTTGCAGACCTTTGGTGTTATAGTTGTCCTTCACAATCATTGGAATCCCATGCAGTTGCCTCAATTTACCGGTCTGTTGGTATTCCTTGTCCAGAGCACGCGCTTTTTTAATGGCATCTGGGTTGATGAGTACAATAGCATTCAGCCCGATAGACTGATCCAACTCTTCTATGCGTTGGAGGTAGGCACTTACCAGTTGCTCTGCAGTATAACACCATTTTGATAAGCTTCGTGGATAAGGGATACTGTGAGTTCCAGCAGATCGATGTCAATCTGCTGGGATTTTGGGTGACAAGAGCGCATAGAGATAGCAATTGCGACGGTCTGGATTACGGTAAAAGGTTTGACCCAGCTCATTTGTGTTACTCCTCAGATTCAGTGAAATCCGTGCACCCGCACCGCGCCGTCGCACGAGGGAAATAGGTGTTTGATGTCAGTCTCAGCATGTTACGCTGAATCCCGATCCTGTCGGGGCCAACGCAGACGATACAGTTTGGCAAGTGTCTTAAGGCTGTATTTCTTGGAATCTAAGTTTTGCATGATTCGTCCCTTTTTTCCTTCTTGGACGAACCGACCCACACATCGGTTAAGGGAAATTTCCATCAAGCTTGACGATTAGAGGTAAAAACGTCGTGATAGCAAAGGCTTGCAGCTTAAGCCAGCGCCAGTCAATTATAGGCGTGCTCAAAATCGGTGAATTCTTATGTGCAGACCGATCCCTCTTTGAGATGCCCAAACTATCTACCATAGGCATGATTCCTTATGGGTAAATGTCGCCACGTATCCCTGTAAGGCTCTTGCTTGTTTCTATCCTTCTGACGTTCCAATAACCTTTTTCTGCGATTTCTTGGCTTCAAACGCTTTTTCAACGGCCTCCCAAGCTTTGAATACCACGCTTTTGCGTTCACTGTAGGTTAACAGCATAACGTCCGTGTAGCTCGCATAGTAAACCCTGTGTCCTATCCGTATCCTAAACCCACGCCCGGTACGCGTCGGCTCCAAAATTGCTTTTTGCATGTACTTATGACCTCCTGTGATGGGTGACCGCCCCATTTGAGAGCGGCATTTCCACCCTTATACCACGGTCTCTTCTACCACCTCCGACGTCTCATTCGACTTCTCATCCGCCTTGTCATTACGGTCTTTAGCGACTTCCACGGTGTACAGGTTCATGTCTTGGTTGCGTTTATTTTTGATTTTATCCTTGTAGGTTATCCGCACTACCTCGCCCGTGTTCACAAACTGCATGCGGTCATCAAGCACCGCTGAGCCCCACACGAGGTGCGTTTCGCCTTGGTGTTCCAAGTAATACCTCGCTGACAGGTTGGCCGCTTCGTCCCTTGGCTCTTTGCTGACCAGCCGACCGATGATGTGGTCGCCGGCATTCACGGGCTTGAACACACTCGGTTCAACTGCTTGCCAGCTCTGGTTCTCCGGTGCTGAGTTCTGGTTTTGTTGTTTGGTTTGTTCCATTTTTTTTATTCCTCCAATCCTTCATCTGTTGTGAAGCAATGAACATTAATAGGGGACTGCCCCCCAGATTCCTACTGTTGCTTGTTTTTGTTTGACCATCTTTGCGAATTCCCACAATCGCTTGACCCACAAGATGTAATACTCGGTCTCGTGCGGTGGCAATACTTCCTTAGATTTATCTTGATTCCATCGGTGTTCACCGCGAACCTGCAACGCTTGCTCGTAGTAAAACGTTGCCGTATTCACCAACTCCTCGCGCCATGCATCCGTATTAAACCGCTGTCTACGCGGGTCAAAAATGGGCATGACCCATGATTTACTGTCCAGTTCAATGTTTTGGTAGCGTAGCCACTGAATCAGGTTTCGCTTGCCATACGGCTCTCTGAAACAGCACGGTTGCTCACACAAACACCACGGCGGCGCTACTGGCTCGCCATCAATTGCCGTAATAAATACGTTAAGCCCCATGGTCATCACCTCCCTTGTTTAGCGCCGGTGTGCTGTGAGCAGACAACACCTTCTCTCTATGCAACACCTCAACCACAT
>JADFGN010000511.1 GCA_022567695.1 Candidatus Poribacteria bacterium
TTGGGGCAAGCAATCGTGTTTACCTCGCCGATCGAGATGGTAGCACACTCGTTATCAAACATGGCGCGACCTTTGAGGTACTCGCCAAAAACGTACTCGACGATGGTTTTGATGCTTCACCAGCAATTGTCGATCAGGAGATCTACCTGCGCGGGCGAAAATATCTTTACTGCATTTCATCAAATTAACATGGATGCTATCGACTTCAACGAACTCATCAAAGTGAGGGAGGGATTATGGACGTTTTGCGAATTTGTCTTTGGTCTGGACCACGCAATGTCTCCACCGCTCTGATGTATTCTTTCGCGCAACGAGATGATACCCGCGCTTTAGATGAACCGTTCTATTCCCACTACCTCCGTGTATCTGGAGCAACCCATCCGGGGCGAGCGGAGGTCATCGCGTCTATGGAAAGCGATGGGGCTCGCGTCATACAAGATGTGATTTTGGGGCCTTGTAATCGGCCGATACTTTTCATGAAACAGATGACGCATCATCTGGTCGAGATTGACCGCAGCTTCATGAAGTATACGACCAATGTCCTGCTGATTCGTGACCCCATTGACATGCTCCCGTCGCTGGCAAAAATCTTGGACGCTCCGACGTTAAGGGATACAGGATTCAAAACTCAGTTTGAACTATTGAATGAACTTAAGCAGATAGGACAAGAGCCACCGATCATTGACGCGCGTGAGTTACTCCTCCATCCACCCGGCGTGTTGCGTCAACTTTGTGAGAGGTTAGGGATTCCGTTTCAAGACGCTATGTTGAAGTGGAATGCGGGCCCCCACTCGGAAGATGGCGTTTGGGCGAAATACTGGTACGACAACGTTCATCGTACAACTGGCTTTCAGCCTTATCGAAAAAAAACAGACCTATTTCCACAAGAACTCGTCCCGTTGTTAGAGGAATGCCGTCCATACTATCAGGCGTTGCACGCAATTGCGATTAAAGCGAATGGATGAATCAGAAGATAAAAGATGCAAGATTCAAGATGCAGAGATGCAATGATACACAAAAAATGTAGGAGAAATCATGCAGCCACAATTGCCCGATTCAAGAAATGAAAACATCCTAATTTATGTCGGTAGCGAATTACTGCCACGTCAAGAGGCGAAGATCTCTGTCTTTGATAGCTTGGCTCAAGGTGGAGACGGCGTTTGGGAGGGATTGCGAGTCTACAAGGGACGCATTTTTGCCCTCGACCCTCATCTGGACCGACTCCTCGATTCAGCACATGCAATGGCTTTCACCCAAATTCCCACGCGGGAAGAAATCAAAAAAGCGATCTTCGAAACGTTGGAGGCAAACGGTATGCGAGATGAGGTTCACATACGCCTCACACTCAGCCGAGGAATGAAGGTCACTTCCAGCATGGACCCCACGAAAAATCAATATGGACCTTGTCTGATTGTCTTGGCAGAATGGAAAGCACCAATCTATTCCCGTTCTGGTATTCGCCTGATCACTTCCGCCATCCGCCGCAATCCACCGCAGTGCATCGATTCCAAAATTCATCACAACAATCTGATCAACAATATTCTTGCCAAAATTGAGGCGAACGTAGCGGGAGTTGATGACGCGATTATGCTCGATATTTATGGCTTTGTTTCTGAAACTAATGCGACCAATATCTTTCTGATCAAACGGGGTGAATTGCTGACGCCCCATGCGGATAGCTGCCTTCCGGGTATCACACGTAGAATCGTGATGGAGATTGCGCGGGAAGCGGGTATCACCGTGATTGAACGCAATCTTTCACTGACCGAAGTTTATACGGCTGATGAAATGTTTACGACCGGGACGGTCGGCGAACTCTCCCCCGTTCTTGAGGTGGATGGGCGGCGCATTGGAAGCAGTGAAACCGGTCCAGTGACCCAAAAACTGCAGCAACTTTACGCGCACCTAACAGAAAATGAAGGCGAACCTTTGCCATTCTAAACGCCTTATCGATCTATGGCAAGAGGAGGCATGTCAACCATGAACACACTGACCGATGCGCAACTGGCTTTTTATGATGAAAACGGCTTTCTGATAGTTGACCCCGTTTTTGATGAAGATGAATTAGTGGCACTTCGGGAAGCCGCAGACGAACTATTGAAGAAATCAGGTCCCATCATCCGAGGCAATCCGCGCCTTGAGATTGAGCCAGAAATGCAAGATGGTGAATTGATTGTTCGCAAGATCGAACCGATCATCGATGTAGTTCCGGCCCTCTACACGCTTACGCACGACGAACGTCTTACCACGCCTGCGGCTCAGATTTTCGGGGAGCCGGTCGTCCTGTTTGAGGATAAACTTAACTATAAGCCACCGCACGTTGGATCCGCTTACCCGCTGCATCAAGACTATTCCTACTGGCTGAAATATACGAATCGCCTGATCACGGTAGTTTTGCACTTTGATGACGCGACACCGGAAAACGGTTGTCTGCGTTTCGTGCCTGGCAGTCACAAGCAGGGAATCATGGAACGTCCAACGGGAGATGCGCATGTTATCGCATGGGAGCTTGAAGATTCTAGCGTGGCGGTTGATGCGTCTGGGGAAGCAGGTAGTCTTGTGCTGTTTAGTTGCTACACAGCACATCACTCGTTTCCGAATCGATCTGACAAAGGACGTCGGGCTATTCTTTATACGTATAATCCGGCATCTGACGGCGACACGTATCCAATCTACAAAGGGAAACATACGAAGCGATGTCAAGAGTGGTTGAAGACACATCAAGGCTAGAACTATGAATTTATAGGATGACGTAGATAATACGACTTTGTCACATTTGTGGGAGAGTCTTCCCAGACTCGATGCGGATTCCCTTCATCGCGAGAGGGATCTCGCTCCCACAGGAATGGGGATTTCGTTGAAGTTGGCGCACTGACAAAGTTAAGATAAAACCTTCCTCATTTCTATAATCTGCGTCGTTTGAACTGGATGAGCATGTGAAAGACAAAGCGATCTTACAACATCTGCGCGACTTAGATCGAGACGAAAACGGTTTTTGTCTTTTGGTGTTGGGGTGTTCTCAGAAAATTTACCTAATCAAAGGCGACGAGGTGAAATTGCGTTTTCCCGTTGCTATTGGTCGAGGTGGTTTAGGAAAGGAAAAAGAAGGAGACAAGAAAACGCCTGTGGGAGATTACCATATCAAATGGATGGTGAGTCGCAAGGGACCGCCAAAAAAGAATCCCGATGGTCAGAGCAGCTTTGTTATGGACGGAGAAACATATTCCATTGGAGATACCCAACTCTATTTTGGCCAACTGGAAAACGCGAATCTTTCTGAGGAAGCGTTGAAAATTGCTCAAGATGAAAAGCTTTGGACAGACGCTTACGGCGGTGAGAAGGCTGTTGTAATGGCGTTAGATTACCCGAACGAAAAAGATAGAAAAGCGGGTCGAACCGGGAGTTCTATCGAGATTCACGCCTCGCTACCTTTGGCACAGACCGATTTGGAGCGATATAAAGGTACGCTTGGCTGTGTTGCGCTTGTTCCGAGTCATGCTGGCGAAATCTATGAGCATGTTAATCCCGGTACGCCGGTCAGGGTTGTCGCTGAGTAGGACGCCCCTTCGTTTTCATTCAGCCTTGATTTCGCGTATGAATTTTGCTAAACTTAAAGGGATGTACGCGGTCTGTCCACATTCTCACATTTTCAGGCTTATGAGGAATTTTCACAATCCGCAGAATCCACCATAAAATCTTTCTCACTTATAGCTCCGTGTTCCTGATCACGATCGGCGGAATCTTTGTGGCCGCAAGCGTTTTCATCGGGAGAGCTTTTGATCGGCAGATTCGAGGCGAGGCGGAAGCGTTAAAAGCGCGAATCTCAAATACGCTGAATCTGCTTGTTAAAGATGTCCGCGAGAAAATTGAGCCTGAGACAACAGATCCGGTTGTTGTCCGTGCAATTCGAGATAATGAGCCTACCCCGCTTTACACAAAAATGGAGGATAACATTCTTGAAATCCTAGAATACGGCGACGAAAATGGTTCGATTGTTGCCAGTAAAGGCGAACCGATTCGCCGGGGAGAGGAAGATTCAGAGGCGTTGGAACGTGCGCAAAGCTCGACACAAGCGACTATTCGGCTCCGAACATCTCAGAAACGGGCAACAATCGAGGTCACGCTACCGATGAAAAGTAAGCCGTTGGGGTTCGTTACCGGAGGCTATTTTTTAGGTGACCGATTGGGTCTAGCCTTGAAGGATCAAATTCTCCACCCAATCTTTCTGAGAGAAGGCGATCGTTTAGTACCGTTGAATCCACCTGCCGATGGAATCTCGAAAGTTGAGTGGGACTCCCTTCTGACCGTAGAAGGTTTTCAAAAGAGAGATCTGGGGGGCAACATACATACTGTGAATCGTTTTCCGCCTTTGGAAAATATGAGCGTCCCCGTTGAATTGATTATCGGATACTCTCATCAGAATGAGTTCGCATTTCGACGAGAACTGATGCTTATTCTAATGATCAGCGGTGGGGTCGGGCTGGTTGTTGTCTACGTTGTGAGTTATGTGATTGGAATTCAAATGACGAAACCGATCAATCGCTTGGCAGCGGGGGCGGCTGAGATCGCATCCGGGAACCTCGATCATCGAATCACCGTCCAAACACAGGATGAAATCGGGCAACTGACACAGCAGTTTAATCAGATGGCAATGGAGCTACAGGTGAGTCAGGAGAAGCGGTTGGCAGCCGAGCGCGTTGCTGCTTGGCGAGACGTAGCGCGGGGCATCGCCCACGAAATCAAAAACCCCCTCTTTCCGATTCAGCTTTCGGTCCAAAATCTCCAGAAGGCATATTCCAAGTCTCGTTTCGTCGACGCCTCGGCACAGGCGGGGCCTACGATTTTTGATGAGATTTTCGACGAGTGTACCGAAACAGTGATTGAAGAAGTGACAAGGTTACAGCGAATGGTGGATGAATTTCACCAATTTGCGCGTATGCCTGCTCCGGAAAAGAAGCCATCAGATCTGAATCAGATCGTGAGGCAGACAATCAACTTATATGCCGAATCTGCACCGCAGGTGACGGTTGAAACTGCGCTCGGATCCAGTCAGTGTAACGTTTCTGTCGATCCGGAACAGATCTCACAGATGTTAGGAAATCTGATTAAAAACGCAATCGAAGCGATGCCAGATGGTGGAGCATTGAGAGTTTCAACTAAATTGGAGGCTGGCAGAAAGGTTCAGATCGAGATTCAGGATACGGGCATTGGTATGTCATCGGAGATGAGAGAGAACCTTTTTACGCCCTATTATACCACGAAGGTAGCGGGCACGGGACTCGGCATGGCAATTGTCCAACGCATCGTCACTGACCACGACGGAGAAATCTCCATTGATAGCACACAAGGGGTTGGCACAAGGATCCGGATTGAGTTGCCGATCGTGAAACGGGAGGATGCGGATGGCACGTAGAGAC
>JADFGN010000043.1 GCA_022567695.1 Candidatus Poribacteria bacterium
ACCTTTTCACTTAGCCGATCCTAAAACCTCTCCCCCAGCCCCTCTCCTGCGAGGAGAGGGGAGATACTCCCCCTTCCCTCGTAGGGAAGGGGGCCGGGGGGTTAGGTCTGATTGCATTCGGTGATAACTGAAAAACTCGTATATCAAAACATATTTTACAGTGCACATATCAGACCTGATAGATTTCGCAAACGAATATTTCATTAACATTTACGGTTTACACAGGTGATTCCATTGAAGAAAGTTATCGTCGCGATGAGCGGTGGGGTTGACAGTTCCGTAACGGCAGCATTGATGGTCGAAGCGGGATATGAGGTTATCGGCATCACCATGCGGCTCGGCGCACCAGATACAATTGAGGTTGAAACAGAGCGACCGAACTGTTGCTCCCTTGAGGGAGTAGAGGACGCGCGTCGGGTTGCGACCCAATTGGGCATCCCATTTTACGCTGTCAATTATGAGGAATTGTTCCGCGAAAAGATTGTCGATTACTTTGCCGAGGAATACCTCGCTGGACGGACGCCCTCTCCATGCGTGATATGCAATCGAGATCTGAAGTTCGGAAAGCTCTTAAATCTCGCCGATCAATTGGAGTGTGATTACGTTGCGACAGGACATTACACGCGAATAGAACATGATGCTCAGACTGGACGGTATCTTTTACGAAAAGCACGCTATCTGCAAAAAGATCAGTCCTACTTTCTATTTTTACTAACGCAAGATCAACTGAGTCGTTCGCTGATGCCGCTTGGTGAGTATACTAAGGATGAGGTGAGGGAAATCGCACGTAAGTATCAATTGCTCACGGCAGAAAAGCAGGAGAGTCAGGAGTTATGCTTTATCGCAGATGGTGACTATCACCGCTTCCTAAAGGATTGGGTTCCTGAGAAAATTAAGGGTGGCGAGATTGTGGACAAAGACGGGAATGTCCTCGGTAAACATCAAGGGATTCCATTTTACACGATTGGGCAGCGCCGCAAATTAGGAATCGCCGTTGGTATGCCAATTTACGTCACTCAGATTAATGTTGAGGATAATACCATCGTCGTTGGGCAACCTGAAGACCTCCTTCATGACACAATGCAGGTCGAGCGGATTAATCTCATTGCGATCGATGAACTCACTCAACCGATTCGTGCGAGTGTCAAAATTCGATCGCGGGATGAAGGCGGGCTTGCAACGATTTATCCACTGAGCAATACCGAAGTTGAGGTAAAATTCGATGAACCGCGCCGAGCAATAACGCCGGGACAGGCAACCGTTTTTTATGATGGCGAGTTCATCATCGGTGGCGGCTGGATTAAATCACGAACGAAGTCGTAGGAGCTAATTCTTTCGAGGACTTACCGCTTTAGCGGGACACCTTCGCGGAAAGGATTCCGCTCCTACGAATAAATCTCTACTTTTCTACGCTCGGAATAGTCATGCCAAAAAAATCGGACATCATCTTTTACATCGGCACATTGGCTGTGATAGCGGGGGTCGCATTCCTCCTCGTCCATCTGATTGTCCAAAATGACCCAGCTACCGACTCCCTCGAAAAGCAAAAAATAGACGAGCAGCAAGAAGAACCCGTTGATGATTCAACGCTCGGTCGAAAAGATCCGGTTTACACTTTCGATTCTGTCGAAGGGAATACAGCCGATACTTATGCTGCAAGGTTCTTTAGCATGCAGGTAATCGGAGTTTTCCGAAAGCGTAAATTTGTGTCAGAGTTAAAAAATTCGGAAGTGCTTAGGTTACAAATTCACGATCTATTCATCACAACCTTTACCGCACGAACGGTTCCGGAACTTCAGAGTCATGAAATCAAGGAGGAGTTAAAGCGCGAACTTAAAGAAGGAATCAACGGTTTCTTCGAAGACAAAGCGGTTAAAGAAATCATCATCACGAAATTTATCATCAGCCAGTGAACGCTCTTGATGCTTATTCCCTTCATGTGCTGTAAATCGATTTTCCAAAATCAGCGGTCTGTCGAGACGTGAATACAAATACTCTGTGATTTCGCGATTCGTGCTATCTTTTGCATCTTGCATTGCCTATATCTTATTATCTAGATTTCGCGCAATGGAAGCGGATATTTTGTTGGCTTCGATAAAGAGGAAATCTTGATTGTGACTGGATGGATGGCATTGAAAAGGGTTGTATATGCCGAATGAGACCTTGGGTGCGAAATGACCGTTTTTCGATTGACTCTCGACTGAATTTCGGCTGACATGACTGGCGACGATTGTAATTTTGGGAGCCATCAGTCGGAGGTCAACAAGATGAATCGCACAAACTGGGGGTTGAGAAGCTTAATCCTCATCACACTATTCGGTATTTCGTCGAATGGCGTCGCGCAGGTTGACACATGGACGCAGAAAGCGGATATGCCAACGGCAAGATGGGGGCTATCCACCAGCGTCGTCGATGGAATCATCACAACCATCGATACTTTGGTCAAGAAGATGACACCTGATCTCACTTCTGATATAACCGTGCCCCATTTCCCACATCTTCTACGCGTCTTCATGTTCAACTGACGACACCGCTTGAGTGGTATCTCATCCCCCATAACAAACACTCACACATCATGAGGCAGAGAATGAAAAATGGATTGAGACTGTTAATCGGTGGAGTGATATTCCTTGTTTTACCCCACATTGCCGCAGCGATTACGATTCAATATCAAACCGAAGATATGCCGGATACGACTGCTGGGGAAGATCTCTGGCAATATACCTACAGCGTCAGCAACCAGACTTTTAACGCCGGGCAAGGATTCACAATCTTCTTTGACCATACGCTTTATCAAAGCATCGAAGACCCACCGCTGCTCGTCAACAGCGACTGGGATGTCATGGTGTGGCAACCGGATGCGGCCATCCCTGACGCCGGGGCTTACGATGCGCTATCTCTCACCTCGAAGGCCGATGGTGCGTCTCTCGTGGATGCATTCACCGTGAGTTTCGTCTGGCTCGGTCAGGGAGAACCAGGGCCACAGGCATTTGAGGTTTATCAAGAGAATCCCTTCCAGATTCTGGAGTCTGGCGCAACCGTCAGCGAGCCCATGAATCCGTGGGACGTGAATAACGACAATACCGTCAATATTTTTGACTTGGTTATCGTCGGTGGGGAATTCGGGAAAACCCCGCCGGATAATCCCGCCGCAGATGTCAACGGCGATGGTACCGTGAACATCTTCGATCTGGTGCTCGTTGGCGGTCATTTTGGTGAGACGTACGGCCCACCGGCAGCGGCACCGAGTGTGGCTTTACGTCCAAGGACTTTGCCCGTTGAAATGCGGGTGATATTAAAATGACCAGATAAGAGTAAATCTGCAAATGAGCAAATCTGAGGAGGATTTATGAAAGGCTTATTTCGTACCGCATTTCTTTTTGCTGTGAGTTTGCTGTTATTGATTGACGGGAAAGTATTTGCCTAAGATCTAATGATCGAAAATTACGATCCGGTGATGGGGGAACGGGTGAGCCGCACCGAGTATGACTATACCTATACCGCCGATTTAATGAATCTCGGCCCCGCGCTCCAGAACGTTGTTGCCACCGTGACGAGTACATCTCCCGACACAGTCGTCGTGGATGGAACGCTGAGTTTCGGGAATGTCCCCGCCAAAAGCCGCGTTATCAGCCACGACACCTTCACCATCCGCCAGAACCGGCTTGTGCCGTTTGACCTCTCCGTTCTGGTGTGGGAGATTCAGGCGGAACCCGCACTGATTACCATCGTTGAAACCTCACCATCAAATGGCGAGGGAGATGTGGCGGTGACGCGCGAAACCATCATCCGCTTTTCGTGGCCGCTCTCCGCATCAACGGTGGTGAATGATAATGTCTTATTCGCCGAATTTGGTGGTCGTCGCCTGCCTACCCGCATCCATATATCGTTCGACCGTCGGACGCTCACCCTCTTCTACCAAAACCCGCTTCCCGCCAGCGCCCGTGTTCGTGTCACGCTGGTCGGAGACTGGCTCTTTGACGAGGATGGCCGCCCTGCAGACGCGGATGGCGACGGCCTGGCCGGAGGCGTTGCCATCATTGACTTCGAGACGCTGAGTCTGACCACGCTGACCGGCACAGCGGTCGTTGGGCGCGTCTTTGCTTCGGAGCTGGCTCCCGGCGAGAGCAATATGTCGGTCAATGTGCCGCTTCAAGGCGTCACCATCACGGTTGACGGGATGGAAGATACGCTGCGGACGGTGACGGACGAAATGGGCAACTTCCGTTTAGAACCTGCCCCGGCGGGCCGGTTTTTCGTCCATATCGACGGGCGCACGGCAACCAACGGCGTGCCAGAGGGGGCGTACTATCCCTTCGTCGGGAAGGCGTGGGAATCCGTTCCCGGCGAGGAAGTGAACGTTGGGAACATCTACCTGCCGCTGGTTGTGCCGGGAACGCTGCAGCCGGTGAGTACAACAGCGGACACGGAGATTACCTTTCCGTCTGAAGTGCTTGCCGAACACCCCGAGCTAGAAGGCGTTTCCATAACCATTCCCGCCGACTCGCTCTACGCCGACGACGGCACACGGGGCGGTCAGGTGGGGATTGCGCCGGTGCCGCCGGATCGCCTGCCGGGCGAACTGCCGGAGGGGCTGGAATTCCCCGTGGTGATCACCGTCCAGACCGATGGCGCGACCAACTTCGACGTGCCCGTGCCAGTCTGCTTCCCTAACCTACCGGATGCGGTTACCGGTGAACCATTGCCGTCGGGCGCAAAAAACGCGCTGTTCTCTTTCAACCACGACACGGGAGAATGGGAGCATGTCGGTCCGATGGCCGTTAGTGGCGACGGGCAGTTGGTTTGCACCGATCCGGGGATCGGTATTCGTGCGCCAGGGTGGCACGGCTCCGGCCCTCCCCCCAGCAATCCACCACCGCCACCCCCACCGTGTAGGCCTAACCCAGAAAAGATCGATTGTGTCATTGATTGCTTTGATCGACTATGGAAAATGTTTCCTGGTAGCTGGCGGTGGGGGCAGTCTCTTGCCTCGTAAAGGCCTCGGCGCCGGGGGTGCTTTATTGTGCACGATTGACTATGCCATCTGCATAAACCGGTGCGATCGAAAACCTAACTGCCTACCTCCTCCGGCGAACTTCCGCCAACTCAGAACGTTCGATGCAACCTACCAAGAGCCCTCGACAGGCGATCCGATTGCAGATCAAATAGGCGCACTCGCCAGACAGATTGTGGAGTTGATGTATCCTTTCGTAATCGCGGGGGAGACAATCCCAACCAACATTCAGAATCAGATAGACGATCTGGCAACGCAGATGGACAATGTCGCAGGAGGCGATGCTGTCCAGTATATGCGCAATCTGCTTCTCCGGCGGGAACTAGAGACCGCAAACCTCGAGGAGTCATTTGGCAATGCACCGCCGTACCCTGTGCTGTATGCGGCGCAAATCCAACGTTCCAATGGCGAAGCCTTCATACTGCGCGGCCAGACCGAGGCGGACGGTCAGTACACACTGTTCGTACCCCGCGATGGCAACATTCTACAGGTCAGCTTTTACGACCCGCAGACGAACTCATTTGGAACGGTGACCCCGCGCATACGGCCGAATGCGCCCTATCGGCTTCCCCGTTTCTACTTACTACCGTTGAACGACACCTTCACGGACTTCGACAACGATGGCCTCGCGGACGTGGTTGAATTGGTCTACGGCACGGACCCCGGCAATCCCGACACCGATGGCGACGGGGTTCCGGATGGCGCAGAAGTCGATCAGGGCACCGACCCGCTCGGCGGATTTGTTGCCCAAACCGGCATCATTGCCACGGCGGACACGCCCGGCACGGCGGTGGACATTTGCGCCGTCAACGACATCGCCATCGTGGCCGATTCCGAGGCAGGCGTGTCGGTCTTCAACGTTTTCAACGGCATGAATCCGACAATTATCGCCCAGGTGGATACCCCCGGGGTCGCGCAGGCGGTGGCGTGCGCAGGGGACAGAATCGCTGTGGCTGATGGGGATGCGGGGTTAGCAATCATCGACATCAGCGACCCACCCGCCGCCCAAATTATCTATCAGTTGAATCTTAGCGGGTCAGCTCAAGCAGTGGCAGTCGCGGGAGATATTGCCTACGTTGGCACCTCGTCAGGTCAACTGGTCTCCGTTGATATGGCGAGTGGCACAGTGCTAGAACAAATAGGCATCGGCACATCTATTAGCGATATTGCTATTGGTGGGGACGCGCTTTATGTGCTCACCACTGGAACCTTGCACACATTGCCATCTTTCGTCGAGGGAGACTTACAAGTCGTCAGTGCTGTAGCCTCACCGGGGAGCATTGGTGCGGGTAGTCGCAGCCTGCGACTGTTCGTCGGTGGAGGGATTGCCTACGCGACCCATACGAGTGGCTACAACACGTTCGACCTCGCCGATCCCTTCCAACCCATCTTGATTGCACAAGGTAGCACCGGTCAGTTCGGTTGGAAGCAGATTATACCCAACGGTTCAGGACTCGGCGTGGCTGCGGTAAGCCCGAACAGCGGGGACGGTGGACCACGCCACATCTCGCTTTACGATGTGAGGAATCCCGCTCAGACCAATGTCTTCTTGACCCAGTTTGAGACGCCCGGGCTTGCCACCGCTGTCTCCATTTACAATGGCCTCGCTTATGTCGCCGACAGCAAGGCGGGTATGCAGGTCATCAACTACCTCGCCTATGACGCACAGGGCGTGCCGCCAACCATTGAACTCACCACCAACTTCTCCCCTGGTTCAGCGGAGGAAGGACAGTTGCTTAGTGCTATAGCTAACGTCACCGACGACGTGCAGGTCCGCAATGTGGAGTTTTTCGTCGATGGCGAGAAAGTGGCAACTGACGGGAACTTCCCATTTGAGCATCGCTTTGTCACGCCGCTGATTGCGGAGCAACCCACCTTTACCCTACAGGCTCGCGCCAGAGACACCGGCGGCAACACCGCTTCAACCGAGGTGATGACGATTACCCTCATCCCCGATGCCACGCCGCCGCGTCTCAAGCAAGTTGCGCCTTTGGGAGGCGGCAGGGCGGTGGATACCCTCCTCGCTTTTTGGAATGAACCGATCGATCTCGGGACGCTGACCGCCGATACTTTTCAATTGTTCGAGGCTGGCCCCGATGGTGAAGTGGACACCGGAGACGATGTGCCCGTTACGGGCGGCGTTGTCTCCTTCCGTGATGAGGTCAATGCGGCAACCCGGACTTTCGACCAACCACTCCCAGACGGTCTTTATCGTGCTGTCCTCACGACGGGCATCACCGACCTTGCTGGTAACCCGTTTGAAACTGAGTTTGCATGGCGATTCCACGTCGGTGATGCGGCGTTCTGGGCAAAGGACGCTGATGGCTCTTGGGACGACCCCGCCAACTGGAGCATCGGCAACGTGCCTGGAGCAGACGAGGACGTTATTATCGATGTTCTCGGTGATCTAACTATCACACACTCGCAGGGCGACACCTCAATCAATAGCCTCCTCAGTGAGAATCGTGTTGTCCTCTCCGGCGGTACCCTCACGGTTGCAGACATTGGGACGTTCAACCGCACAGGCGGGACGGTCAATCTCACCGGGACACTGGACAACACAGGGACGACGCTGACGTTGGACGCCACGACGGGCGACTGGCAACTCAACGGCGGGACGATTCTAGGCGGTGAGGTAATCGCGACAGCGGAGGCACAGTTGCTCATTGCCTCCAACGGGAACAACCGTTTGGCAGGGGTGATGGTCAACGGTGACATTGAGATGTCGGTCAACGGTGCGAAGCTGCTGGTCGAAGGGGGATTGACGCTCAACGGGACCATCACCCTCAGCGGCACCAGCGCCGTGCTTGGCTTTTTGGATACGCAGACCTTTGACAGTGGAACCGTGGTGCTTTCCGGCTTGAGTGCGTGGCTCGGACTGGAGGGCAGCGGCACGTTAACACTGGGGCCCAATGTGACGGTACGCGGGGGTAACAACGGGGGTATCGCCTCCAGCTTCTTCATCGGCGGTTCAACCTCAACCCTTATCAACCGAGGGCGAATCACGGCAGATATAACCAACCGGACGTTGAGCATCTTCCACAGCCGACCCAACAACACCTTCATCAACGAGGGGACGATAGAAGCAACCAACAACGCCACGCTTACCATCAATGGGTCGAATTTCACAAACAACGGCACCATACAAGAGTCAAACGGAGGTCAGGTGATTGTAAATTAGGGAGACATCCTTATGCGCGTCAATGGTGAGTTGGTTGAGACCGATGGCAGTTTCCCCGTCATGGATTTGCCTGTTATTAGGTCGTGTCATGTCTTACGTTTCTCATTTGCTGTTTGATGCTCAATCTTCCTGCCGCCCTTGGACAGAGAGGATCTCAAGCGGCATCGACCTCTACCACCTGCAAGCGGGTGACTATTAGGCAACTGAGAAGATGGTAATCCTGAAGTACAACTCATTCACACTCTCAACAAGGCACCGGGACGCGCTCTCGGTGCTTTTTTATGCCTGTATACCGCCCCGAAATTTGGCAGATGCAGATTTTGTTTCGATTCGAGTGAGTTTAGCACATATTTGGCATTGGACTTTCTTTGTCAAATAGGAATGGGGAACAATAATGGAGGGTGTCTAGGTCTTGCCGACACCGATGCAAATCTGATATGGCAAAAGCAGGGATTCTAATGCCGTGATAATGCGCTGTATCAATGGATAGGCTTCGTGAAGTATCAGCCGCTTCACCTGATTGCCCTTTATCACGACTTTTCCGCTTAAACCGAGAATCTGTCGGACAAACCGTTTGATGCCATAGCTTTTGATGGTTTTGATTGCCAGCTTAAGCGGCTCCGAAAGGGAATGAGAATCCGCGCTGTTTTCTTCTGTCTGTTCAAGTGACTCTGTCATCCACCCCTTGAGCCAAATGATGAGGTTGTGCGCTAGCTGTGATAGCAGCGTCAGCATCTGTTGAGCCACAAACTTGTGTTTGCGCCGTTTGCGCTGTGCCAGCCCCTGATTGGATTGACAAAAGCTACTTTCGGGTATACCGCCCCTCGCATCGTAGTCATCGAGGATGGTCGCCATCGAGGCTTCGGTGTCAGTGGTGACCAACACACGATAACACCAGTTGCCTTTCCGCTTTGGGTTGGGCGTCCGGATGGCCAGTTGCCTCGTCGTTCGACAATACCGGTGGGGCGTTTGAACCCAGCCCGCTTGTCTGGTGGACGGCAGGTTTTTTGCCGTCTGAGTCGCTGTCGGGGCATCAACCCATTCGATGACGGTTTTGGCGAGCTTTTTTGCCCGCTTGCCGTGGAACATCTTTGCCAAGATGTGGTAGCCGCGCCACAGCGCATAGTTGATGTTGGCGTCGATGCCAAAGCCCCCGTCAAGCCGCAGGCGAATCAATGACCGTTGGGCTTTCGTTTCGAGGTGAAGCCGCTCTTCGGTTTTCGCAACCATCTGTTTAAACACTTCCATCGAGAGTGTGTTGCCGGGATACAGCGCTTCGGCAACTATCTCAGAAGTGGCTGGGAACACTACCCGCGCCAACTGCCGCCCGTAGATGTTCTTTTTGCCGGCGAAATAGCCTTTGGTTGACCCTTCTGCATTCTTCGAGGCGGGCATCCCGGAGAGGTCAATGTCGATGGCGATCATTTTCTGCTGACGGACAGCCGCTTCCAGCAGTGCCACGCATCGGTTGTGTTTCGTCCAAATCTGTTCGAGAGCATCTTCAAACTGAATGACATTTTCGGCAACCGACGCACAAAGCGTCTGTTAAGAAGCTACGATGGCAAGCGTGGTCTGGGTTTCGCCTTAATCGAAGTGAACGAAATATCCGCTTTCATTGCACGAAATCGAGGTATTAAATTTTATCAGATGCAAAGACTCCGGATACAGGGTGATGACATTTCGATGACGACTGAATAGTAACGTCCCTACTCAACGATCAAACACACCAAGGAGGTTCCCTTAATCTGTTTGATATTCTTAAATTCATCCCTTGATAAATACATTTCATTCAACGCGCTTGTAAGCCCTCCCCACCAAGGTTTATCGTAATCATGCCATAAAATAATCCCCTTCCTGTTCCTTAATAATTTAAGCACCTGTTCAGAGTCATTCAATATATATTCATAAGAGTGAGAGCCGTCGATGAATATGAAATCTATCGCATCGAAAAATGGGGAAAAATCGAATGTTGCTGAATCCCCATATAATTGGGTTATCTTTTTTTCACAATCCGTGTTCAAATATCTTGAACCAGATTTTTTTTTCTCAATGTATTTTTCTTCACCGGGTTCGAGCGATAAGCGTGTCTCAGATAATCCCTCCTGCGGTAGGTCCAGCGTGTAAACTTTTGCATCCTGTGAGGAATTTGCAGCCAAATTTAAGGTCGTCCGACCATCGAAAGTTCCTATTTCAAAGAGCGTTGTCGGGTTATGCAGTTTTACCAATTTCGATATCACAGCGATTTCAGCAAGAGATATGTTGCCATCGACTTCAACTGGCTCGCGGACTTGAATTGGAATATGTTCTGGAGCGACCTCAGATAATTCAATTGTTGGGAGGATGGCTTTGGGCGTTTTCTCAACATACCCAAAATGCTCGCAGATTGTTGAAATTAGAAATCGGTTCTTCTCAAAGAGAAATCCAATTGTAAATAGGTAGATGCAAGAAAGCACCGCGTATACATATCTTGTTATGAACACGATTATTCGCTTCACGCTCTGGACCTCCTTGCTAAGATTCACATCTCGCCCCATCTCTCCGATCTTATGCCTCGAATCTCCTTAAAAATTGCCATCACGCCAAAGTAAAATACCGTCGCAGCGGGAATTAACAGCCAAATTGAAAAGCGTTCCCGAAGCAAAAGTAAGCCCACGCCCATCACCGCAGAAACAACGGGGGCTTTGATTGCGAACCCAAACTCGGTCAATTTAGAGATGCGACAGAAGATATAGATAAGACTGGCGATGAACAGGTAAGCTTCACTGATGATCATTGTTATGGCTGCGCCAACGTGACTGAAACGAGGAATGAGTTGAAGATTCAAGGCGATATTGAGTAGCGCTGTCGTCGCCATGAGTAGTGTAAATGGATATCGTTTGTCTGCCGCACGGAGCACCGTAATTAAAACTGTTGTCAGGAAGATTAAACCGCCAGACCAACTAAGTAGACTCAAGGCAGGCGCAATCGTCTCTGGGCCATAACTGGGGAATAGGATGGCAGATATTTTTGGTGCCAGAGTCGCCAGCCCAACAGCAAAGGGCATTCCAAGAAGAAACATCCACCGCAGGGCATCGGTAAATATTGGAGAGAAGTCAATCTCTTTATCTTCAAGAGCACGCGACATAGCCGGAAACATCGCCCCCATGAACGCGCCGGGGAGGATAGTAAAAGCGTTGACGATTGTATATGCTAGACCGTACCAGACGATTGCATCATCACCATGCGGACTTAACTTCGAAATCAAGATTATGTCAATCCGAAAATAGATCAAGTAAAAGATGTTACCGAAAGCAAAAGGGAGTGCCTGACTCATAAGGTTGCGCCAAATGCCCAGATCAAAATCAAAGCGTAGGGACGTGAATTGCTTGAGGACAATACCAACGCTAAGTGCAAGATTAAGAACGCTTGCAATCAAGACCATCACGCAAAAATCAACAAGCCCAACCCCAACAAAAACAATAAGCATCCCTCCGATGAAGACGACGATGGATCTTTCCACCACCACTGTGAAAGCTTCATATTTCATCTCCTCAAAGGCACGAAAAACGCAACGGAAAAGTTGTGCGATTGAATTGATAACCTCCGCTGAACCGAGAAGGATGATCATCTGCAGAGCCTTGGGCGAATAATTCAGTAGACGCCCACTTTCAATCATCACCACAAAAGCCACAATTGCTAAGAATAATCTAATGATCAGGGCATTGCCAACAAAATGACGGGCGTGTTGAGGGTAGAGTGTCATTTCGCGGATGAGCGGCGCGTGTATCCCCAATTCAGCAATGCTGGCAATCATGTTGGTAAGGGACATGACCGCAAAGTATTGTCCTAATAACTTCAATTCCTCCTTGAAATACTCTGCAAGAAGAAGTGTCAAACCCAACGAGAAGATTCGAGCGATTAGATGCGCAATAAAGAGGGCAGAAGTGTTTTTAAAGACACGGTTCATAGAAGGAAGTTGACATCATAAAAGCGAGGGTGCTATAATCATGTGAATTGATAGGGATTGTTTTAGCATACTTTTGTCAAAAATTCAAGGATTTCTTGTAATCCATAGGTCCACATTCGACAACCAAATTCCGAAAGAAGATTCCCAATGCCTGCATTCATCGAATCTGAGGCCATTCACATCCCCGAAGGCGATTTTCTCATGGGAAGTGAAAATGGCACAACGAATGAAACTCCCATCCATCGTGTGTGGGTTGATGTGTTTGCAATTGCCAAATACCCCGTAACAAACCGTGAGTACGCAATCTTTATGGAGGTGACAGGACATCCACCGCCACCCTTTTGGAATGAACCTAAGTTTCAGCATCCTGATGTGCCCCTTGTTGGGCCTAGTTGGTACGATGCAGTTGCGTATTGCAAATGGCTACAAGATTTGACGAATAAACCGTATCGTTTGCCGACAGAAGCAGAACGTGAAAAGGCATCGAGAGGTGGGTTGGAAGGATGCGATTACCCGTGGGGAAATGGCTTGCCAGCAGACCACATAGGCGGACGTGACGCTCCGCTTCAACCGATTGGCACCGAGGGACCGAATGGCTACGGCTTGTACAACATGTCAGAAGGCGTCCACGAATGGTGCGCGGATTGGTATGATTTGGCTTACTACGAGTTTTCACCGGACCGAAATCCGAAAGGTCCCGAACATGGTACCCGTCGCGTCGCACGCGGTGGGTCATGGCGACATCGCGTCCGGTTTGCACGTTGTGCTGCCCGAAGTAGCCTCACTCCCGAAAGACAGTTCAGCGATTTTGGGTTTCGTTGTGCAATGACAGTGGATTGAACAAAGTAATATCTCGGCAGGGATACTTTGCCCACAGAATTATGAATACCCTTCATATATTTCAAGCGAGGTAATTAAAATGCCAATCGTCAAAAACCCGGAAGATTATACCTTACCCCCTCCGCTTCCACAACGGCACATTGATGATTCTAATTGGGTTCACGCACATAGTAACGAGCTAGCTCAGAAGTATCCAGATATGTGGATTGCAGTCCTTGATAAAGAGGTGGTTATTGCAAGCAAAGATTTGGGAGAAGTTTATCGAGTGGGTCAACAGAAAGAGGACAAAGTCGGCAGAGGATACTGTGTCTACACATTCGTTGAGAGCTTCCGAAGGGCTCGTGGTCCGGCTGGCGTACGATACTAAAGTAGATCTCAATTACTTTCAACGCGGGATCGTTGTTCGATACATTCGTATCTTGGCGAGAGTTGCGTTTCAAATCACTTCAGGTGGCTGGACGAAACCAACGGAAGCAATTATCGACACAGGAGGCCCCATTTCCATCATTCCCCGCAGTGTCTGGGAACAGATTCGATATGGATTTTATTCGGACACAGAAACTGAGGTTCTCGTTGGTGGACGTGCATCGACGGGGCGGTTTGGACAAGTTACCTTATGTTTTCACGATGCGCAAGAACGTGAACGAATCTCTCCACCACTGGCCATCAAGATATTTGCTCTCCGATGATAGTTATCCGATTGTGCTTGGCTTTGAAGACATTTTGACAGATGTCGCGTTGTACTCCGATTATCCTCAACAAGAGGTATTCCTCTCTTTTCGTTGAAGCCCATGAAAGAAACAAGCCCGGAAATACTCCTCACGACCAAAGGACTCAAGAAATATTTCCCTATCAAAACAGGGCTATTTCAACGACAGCGGAAATTTGTCAGAGCTGTTGATGGGATAGATCTCATTGTGAAACGCGGCGAAACGCTCGGTCTCGTCGGCGAAAGCGGATGCGGGAAAACCACCGTTGGGCGACTCCTGGTGCGCTTGATTTCGCAGACCGCTGGCGAAGCAGAGATGTACATTCATCGAAGTGGTAAACGCTATCGCATCTTTGAACTCAACAAAGCCGATCAACGTGAGTTCAGGCGGCATATTCAGTTAATTTTCCAAGATCCTTATGCCTCGTTAAATCCGCGCATGACCGTTGAGCGACTTCTCGGAGAACCGTTGAAAATTCACAAACTTGTGTCCAACAAAGCAGAGCGGAGGGAGCGCGTCCACGAACTCCTTGAGGTGGTTGGATTAAACCCAAGTTATGCCCATCGGTATCCACACGAATTTAGTGGCGGACAACGGCAGCGGATTGGTATTGCACGCGCGTTGGCGGTTGAACCCGATTTAATCATCGCTGACGAACCCGTTTCTGCACTCGATGTGTCTGTTCAATCACAGGTCGTCAATCTGCTACAAGACCTACAGGAACGCTTCCATCTCAGCGAGATTTTTATCTCCCATGATTTGAGTGTTGTCCGGCACATTAGCCACCATGTTGCGGTGATGTATCTTGGTCAGATCGTCGAAAGCACAGATAAGGAAAAGTTGTATGAAAACCCGCAACATCCTTACACCCAAGCCCTACTTTCTGCCGTCCCTGTGTCGCATCCAAAAATGTCACGGAAACATATCATCTTGAAAGGTGACGTCCCTAATCCTACAGATCCGCCTTCAGGGTGCCGTTTCCACACGCGTTGTCCGATTGCACAACCGGAATGTGCGCACCGCGAACAGCGGCTTATCGAAATTGAACCCGGACATGCTGTGGCGTGTCATGTCGTCAGCGGGTAGCCTCAAACCGAACCTCGCAAACCACACAATCCTTCTAAGCCCCAGCGGGGCTACATGTCGCTCCTACGGAGCTTGAAAGAGGATACTCGACAAACATCGGCTTCTATAATATTCCGCTCCTACGGAGCTAAGGTATCCGCCCCTGAACCTCCCACCCGAAGGGTGAAATACTTTTCCGTTGACACACAGATGGGGATGCGTATAATAGGATTATCACCGGTTTGAGAGGAGTCGCTTGTACTGTCATTATCATTGGGAAAAAGAGTAGATCAGTTAAACATCTACATTAGCGCAGTGACCAAGAGCAACAAGTGGCGGGACATCACCTTCAATCTCGAACAGAAGCAACCACCTCAAGCTTCCGTTCCACACATATTTCAAGTGTTTATCGTATCTCCCGGAATAGAGGGGAGTTTGCACTCATTTGAGGAAGATCCAAACTCTCAATCCCGGGTTTTTGTCCTTCAATCGCAACTTGCGCAAAATTGAAGCCATGTTCACGGTAAGTCTTAGCAAGCCGCCTGAGTTCTTCCCAGTTACGGTACATACCGATAATTGTCCCTCCGGAACCAGAGAATTTTGCCGGACAGCCCTGCGATCGAGCAATCTTGATCATCTCTAAATTTTTCGCGCCTATAACTTCATCCCCAAAGATCTTGCGCCGAAGGTCGAAGTTTTTATTCATAAGTTCACTGATTTTGTCATAATCTTGCTGAACAAGTGCCATTTTGCACTCGCTTGCGTAACCCGCAAAAGTTTGCATAGCTTGCACAACCTCTGCATCCCCCTCATGAGCCGTGACTCTCAACTCAAACAGCAGTTTTTTCAGGCACTCACTCAATTTGTTTCGTCACTTGATGAGCATGTTAGCACGAAGGATGGTCAATGGAGTATCAAGGGATTCATTGATGAATGTCGAAATATCTATACGATTTCTTGATAAATTCAGAATCATCCGATTTTTCAGAAAGACAATAATCTGCTTGATACTTGGCCCCGGAGCAACCAGACCGGGAACAATTTCAAATGCTCCGCTGGAAAGTGAAATCTGTCAGATTGCCATCCGAAAACGTGCATGATTCTGCCGCAATGAAGGACATATTTAGCTTGATTGCAGATTTCAAGGGGATAAACTTTGAAATTGCGGGAGGGTTGCATATAAACCATATTCGTTTACAGGAGGGAGAACCATGCGTGAACTTCTACCCGGCCTCTATCATTGGCAGGCCTTTAATTCATACATAAAGCACAACGTAGACTCCTACTACGCGCGTTTAGATTCGGCTGTACTGATTGATCCAATGGAGCCGGACGAGGGTTTGGACTGGTTCGGCCAACATCATCCACCCACTCATATCTACATGACCAACCGCCTTCACGACCGCCACTGCCAACGCTACATGGACAGGTATGGCGTCACCGTATGGTGTCACTGTGACGGTCTACATGAATTCGCAGACGGCAGTCTTAAAGTGAATTCCTTTGAACACGGCGACGAGTTGCCGGGAGGCGTCCGAGCCATTGAAGTGGCAGTTTTGTGCCCCGAGGAAACAGCGTTTCTCCTGCCAGTGGAGGCGGGGGTGCTGGCTATTGGCGACGCTTTAATCCGGTGGGATGGAAAAATTGGATTTGTTCCAGACCCGCTACTGGGCGACCATCCGCCGGCTATCCGAGCCGGAATTCGAGACGCCTTTATGCGTATTTGTGCCGACTATGAATTTGACCACCTTATTTTTGCCCACGGGGAACCGTTAATCGGTGGCGGTAAAGCAGCACTGCAAAGCTACCTTCAGACAGTAAAGGGTTGACAAGCAAATAAGCTCACTTGAAGTAGGAAACAGAATAAAACGAATTTCATTTTTTCGATTTGAGATTAGGGGTTATCTGTAGTCGACAAAGACATTCTGCACATCCGTAAGGGCGAGGCATGCCTCGCCCTACACATCAATGGACTTACGGAGGTGTGTATCCTTAAGATCTCAAAGTTCTCAGTTGCCCGCGGAGATCGACATGGACTTCCCAATCGTTCCAACGCGGAAGCAAAGTCGAACTGAGGGTAGGTTGCCGAATCCCGCTCATCCATTTCAACGTCACCTGCTGTTTCTCCGGATGGAATTCGGCGTGGAATCTTGCGCCATTCATGGCAAACTCACGCGGGAAGCGGGCGTTGATTTCTGCAACGGTTTCTTCATCAATCTCCGTGAACGCAAAATCATCTGGCGATAAAAGCTGCCAGTCCTGGGGTGCTTCTACGCCCAAATCGGCTAGCCGTGAGAGCAACCACAGCCGCGGGTTTTCAACTTTCTTTTTTAAAACCGGAGAACTGCTGATAGCCATATAAAGATTGTAGGCGTCGATTGATTCGGTCAAGCGTTTCGCCACACCTGGAAACAAACGCCCCGAAAGAATCAGTTCTGCAAGCGCTTCTCTCAACGCAACGCCACTGACTGTTCGCTGTTCCCGCTCAAGCTCTCTACCCGCGTACACGAAACTTACCTCGGCAACTACGTCATCTCCATCGATGGCAGGGCTTCCGACACGAGCTATTCCGAATCCTGCCGCCAACAGGTCGGCAAACGTACAGGACATTGCCGTTCGACCCACAAGTTGAACGCGTGTTCCCTTCGCGATTCCTTCAGTTTCCAGAATCAGCACAGCGTTGTTTTCCGGCGGAGTTAGCGAGTCGAAGTCTAGCAGCACTTCAACTCGACCATTTCCCCACGCCTTGCCCTTCTTCCTGCGGACATAAGCACAGTCAGGCCATTCTCGCAGCAGATAATGTATGAGTGCTCGGCGATCCGGTTGGACACGCTTTGCATCCGGTAACTTCAGTAGAGATCGAAGTTGGGAAGCAATTCGACGGCATTCGGCAAGAGCGGTGCTGTGAAGATAGTGTCGTTTGACTTCACCACGCCGCAGAGCGAGAATCAACGCCGTTGCATCGCAGGATTGACGGAACAAATCGGTTTGCCGTGCCTCGATGATAGGCTCTCGCGCATCGGGTGGCAGCCGATCGAGCCGACGCCACAGCGGTGCCGGACGTTCTAAAGTGGAAACGAGGTCTACCAGATCTTGCTGAACGCCACGAGAGGCTTTCACCAGCAATCGGGCATACGATACATCAACCGGAACCGCGTACAATCTCTTCCCCAAGTCGGTTAAAGTTCCGGTCTCCGAGAGAACACCCCACTGCTTCAAATCCTCCTGTGCCCGTTCAACGGCAAAGGTCGGCGGTGCGTCAAGGAAGTCCAACTCTTGGGGACGAAAGCCGGTTGCAGTAACGGCGAGGACGAACTGTGTTAAGTCCTCACGAAGAATCTCAGGAGGAGTTTCGTGCTCAAGTTGCCCTTGTCGCTCCCACAGTCGATAACAAACGCCGGGGGCTAACCGACCCGCTCGTCCACGCCTCTGTTCCGCGGATGCCTGTGAGATAGGGCGCAACGCCAAAACCACCCGTTGCGCTTGATGAATCCGCTGGCGTACCAACCCGGAATCCACGACTGCCGTGATTCCGGGGAGCGTAATCGACGTTTCGGCGACGTTCGTCGCTAAGATAACCCGACGGCCATCGCTCGCCTCGAAAGCGAGGTCTTGCGCTGATGTGGGGAGGTTGCCGTGGAGCGGCAGCACTTCAATGCCTCTCAAACGTTGTAATTGCTCAAGGCATGAGGTTATCTCCCCTTTGCCCGGCAAAAAGACGAGAATGTCTCCGCCCGTCTCTCTCAGCGCACGCCGCACTCCACGCTCAACCCGTTGTGGTAAATGCCAAGCCGCTGGGACGGTTACATCGCCGAGGTAACGAACATCTACGGAATATACCCTTCCCTCCACCGACAGCGCGGTTCCGTTTAGAAATTGTGCCAAGCGTTGGGCGTTTATCGTTGCAGACATCAAAGCGAGTTTTGCGTCCGGGTATTTCTTCCGGCAGATCGCTAGGAAAAGATCAGATTCCATCCCGCGTTCGTGGAACTCATCAATGATGACTGTGCCATACTCGTGAAGTTCGCCGCTCACGGCGTATCGCAGAGCCACTCCTGGGGTGACGAATCGAATGCGAGTGGCTTTAGAAGTGACATCCTCAAATCTCACTGTGTAGCCCACTGAAGTGCCTAGCGGTTCGCCCCGTTGTTTTGAGAGCCAGCGGGCGAGGGAGCGACATGCCACACGTCTGGGTTCCACAACCAGAACGGGTTGTGCGGATACATCCACACACCAACCAGGAACTTGTGTGGACTTGCCACTTCCGGTTGGCGCTGTAATCACCACAGGTTGTTTGAGAATGGCGGCCTGAAACGTGGAGCGCAGTGATAAGACAGGAAGGTCTACTTTATTCATCCGGCAAATCTGATTGCTTTACGCTTTTGAGGTGTGGTATCTTGGTTAAAAATTGAACACGACTTGGAAGGTTATTTGTCTGATGAAGTGTGTTGGGATGCTCAAACTCAAGCACGCATTAGCATCTCCAAGATTTGGTCGCAATCCTTTCCTTCGGTAAGCAAATTCTTGGCACACTACAATTAGGGAGCGGAAGATTTCACGGGTAATCGCTCGGCATTTCCGTTTCCTCTAAAGCTTCCAATGGAACGGTCTCTCCCCGTATGCGTCGTGTCAGCCGATTGCAGTGCTTTTTGACGATCTTGCGAAACCAAAACGGAAATGCGCCAGGTTCACGGAGTTTCCACAAACTGTGGTATACTTCTAAGAATGCTTCTTGAGCCGCATCTTCGGCCAAATGAAAATCACAGGGTTTTCAGAGCAAAAAAAATAAACGAGCACTTAACCTATCCTAATTCATCATACGCTTTTGAATACTAGCACGCGGCAAACACAAAGTCAACTACAAAAACATCACGGTGCTGAAATACTTTTCTGTTGACGTATACGATGGGGGATGCGTATAATGGGATGGTTCACCTATTGGAAACTTATCTGTCATTTTTTTGATGGGCAAATTCTGGATAATCCGTTTTCCAACACGATTTGTTTGGATTAATCGCAACGCGGCTCAATTACGGGTCGTTAGGCGGCAAAGGATGAAGTTAGCAACATGGAAACGACAATCAAGAGCCCGGTCAGGGTGCTGAAAAATGATTCGGATTACCGAGCAGGTACCACTCAGCCGGGGGGTAACCTCTCTAATCGATGAACTCGATGCCGAGTGTCTTTGCTGCGCCCGGTGAAAGGAAATCTACAAGTATTACGCAAGGGCGGAAGGCACCTTTTTGCTGCATAGCCTCAATGATAATCAGAATGGGCAACTCGCTGGTCTTTTTGGTGCCGTCAGACGTTCTGCCGAAGGGCTATGGTTACTGTCAAAAGTCCATTTGAAAAATAGGCTCGAGGAGCTTGTTAGGAGGTATTTATGAAAGAGTCAACATACGACCAATTTTCGTTAGAAGATGAACTCCTGCGTGAATGTGAGGCAATGGTCAAACATGCTTTGACCTCGGGAATGAAGGTCCCCGCGACGGTTGTGCAACGACTTGATTCCCTTGCCGACCAATTACAGGCTAGGAAAGAGGCTGCCAAAGGGAAGGTCGATACTCCCGGCTCTGAGAAAGGGGAAACTACCGATAACACTGCCCCAGAAAATCAGGCGGGTAATATCGCCAGAGAATTAACGGTGGTTCACGGGAGTTTGGTGGGAATCGTGGCTCCAGCGACGCCTCGAACACTTTTACTTCTTGCCAAGGAGGAAGCCGGCGGGAGCATCTGGCTATTTCTTGGACGGGTGCCGCTCATTCGGCGATTTATATTGGTGGCAATCCTATCTCTCATTGCGTTGGTAGCTATCAGTAGTTTGACCCCTGTCAATGGCCATGTGGACTGGCAGAAGGATCAAGGGATTCACTTGTTGCTAGAAGAATTGTTCCTAATCTCCGCAGCGGCAATTGGCGCATCCTTCATCGCTCTTTTTGAAGCGAACCGTTTCATCAAGGATGGTACATACGATCCACAGTATGACTCCTCATATTGGACTAGATTTGTCTTGGGCATAATTGCTGGTATGATCCTCGCTATGCTCATCCCACTGGGGAAACTGGATCCAAGCACGAATGAAATCCAAGGTCCAATGGGTGCAATGACAAAACCAACTTTAGCGATGCTGGGTGGATTCTCCGCCAAAGTCGTGTACCGTATTCTTAGACGCCTGGTGGATACCGTAGAGTCACTGGTTCGCGGTGAAGCCAGGGATGTGGTCGCCGCCCAAGGGCAAGCAGCGAGCGCACGTTATGCCGAACAGGAAGCTCAAAACCGCATTAGCCTCGCAACGAGCTTAACCAAGCTCCAACAGCAACTCAACGCCAGCGGCGATCCGGAAGCAATACGAGGAGAATTGGATCGAATCCTAAATAAACTCGTCCCTCCTGATGAGGATGAACAAGTATCCGGAACCCTGCCCGCGCAAAAAGATCAAGGGAACGCATAAAGTGCCGCTAATCCTTTTTCGGACTGTGTGGAAATCTGACTTCTTGGGCGAAGGTCGGATTTCTGCCTAGATGCGCCGCTATTCACTGTTGCTAATGCGCTCATTGAATATGGGCACGACCTGCGGGAGCTCATCTTAGTCGTGAATAGAGACAACGTTGCACTAATGGTTCGCTACCAGCTTATAGCCTTCCAGGCGGTGAGATAAACCCTTCTCGTCGGGCAGGCAGTGTGACAGCAATAAATGCGAATGTGCTTGCTGCAGGCTCATTATTTCCTGCTGCCATAACACATTCGCACCGAAAGCGTCGCGATAAAAACGAATACAGCCCTCCAGGTGTGCCATAAACGAGCGTAGCAAACGGTGCTGATAATGTCGTTGTACTATGGTTCCATCATCCTCGTCAGAAGAGGTTATCACTGCAACAGCAAGTATCGCACTGCGTAGCGCAAAGTGACTCCCCTCTCCACTGACCGGAGCAACAGAAAAAGCGTGGCCAACGTGGTCGCGAACGCGGTGGCTACGGGAACTCGGCAATCGAGATCAAGGACCCGGCGGAGTTCAAGAAGGCCCAGGCCAAGCCCATCTTCTCCGGCCCGCAACCGGGCGAGAAGCTTCCGTCCTTCAAGGTCGTCGGTCTTCGGGGTGAACTTGAAGGCAAGGACTTCGACCCCATCGCCAGCGCCGGCGACAACCTACATCTCCTGATCTTCGCCAAGGAGGGAACGACGTTCGGTCGGGTCCTTGGCCAGCTGGCAAGACAGCTCCATACCATCGAGAACGCATCGAAGAGAAACTGGGTGATGTCGGTAATCTTCGTCAACGACGACCCTGCCACCGAACATCGCGATTCCCGACCTCGTCTCAAGGGATCGCGCAGCCCTGGGCAGCGGATACCTGCCGGGGGCCACCAGCCCATTTGCCCTCGGGAGCGATCCCGGCAAGTCGAACTTCAAGGTCCGCGACCTCGACTTCTACCAGGGGCTCGACCTGACCCGGCTGGATCGGCGCCGCCAGTTCGTAAACGCGCTCGACAACTTTAGTCGCGCCAAGGATGCGGGCGATTCGGCATCCGATCCGGACCTGGAGCGTGCCTACAACCTGCAGCAAGCCATTCTGGATCTGGCCAAACCGGCGTTGGTCGAAAGCAGCGTGTCGTTCGAATCCGCAGCAGCCGCCATTCAGGCGCTGTTTGAACAAGCGGACCTGCCAAGCGAAATCATCGCCGAGATTCAGCAAGCCTACGACGCCCTGAATAAGCAAGGTCAGCAGCCATCGAGAATTGCGTGAAGCCCGCAAGAGAGTGCTCCCACCGGAGCAGGTTCCGGTGCCGGATGAAGAAGCCCAGAAACAGAACAGACAGGTGCGGGGCCACCAGATACTCAATGACGGCACCAGCGAGACGCTAAAAGGCTTTGCATGCAGTCCCGGCAAGGTCACCGCAGAAGCAAGTGTCATCCTGTCGCCAGATGACTTTGGGAAGATGAAACCTGGCACTATCCTCGTTTGTCCAATGACCACAGCCGCCTGGACACAGCTGTTTGCCCAGGCAAAAGGATTGGTCACGAATACCGGCGGCATTCTCTCCCACGGTTCGATCGTCGCCCGGGAATACGGCATCCCCGCGGTCTTGGGGGTGGGCGACGTCACCAAGCGCATCGTCTCCAGGCAACGTATCACCGTCACGATCCTCGACAGCTGAACACGCCGTCGACGATTCAGGGAGCCTAAGTCAGGACGGTGATTATTGAAAATGCTAAGGAACTGAAAGGGATTACTGCTAAGAAAATCACTTGGAAGAAAGATGGTGCCAAGATGGTTCGGATTCCTGGGAGGATGGTGTTATGAAAACAAAAGTTATTAATTTTTTTCATACTGGTAGTTTTAGTTTCTTGCGGTGGTAAAGTGACACAATCAGTGGAGCCTGTTCAAGACACAACCACAACAACAATTCAAACGGAAGAGTGGAAAGGGCTCGGCATCGGTGACAATCTCTATCTCAACATGACTGTCGTTGACGAGTTCACAGGAGAAGGGATCCCTAATGTTTCTGTAGGGCTATACCATATCTTCATAGATGGCTCATATTATTAGCCACCAGATTTTGGAAGAGAGATTAGGCAAGCGGAGGTTGAAGAAGCTCTCAATGAGGTTGGGAGTGAGGCGTACAATTGTTGGAAACTTGAAACTGATTCATCAGGAAATGTTGCTCTCAGCACTTATATCCCAGGGTTCGAAGAAGGTGGCAGTGCTCCTCATATTCACATAGCCTTTGTCGAAGGTTACGGGGATGGAGTTATGGTCTTTGAAGGTGCATCTGAAGAGGATATAGCACCGTTTAGGGCAGCTTACGATGAAAATATCTACTTCGGCGTTGTTTTAAAGTCGAATGCAATGGAGACGGGTGGCAAGGTACTGCAGTTATTTCTAAAAAGCGACTCTGAGAGATGAACTCAATGACTCTACGATAGCATACGATGCACCTCCAACCCGGTTACCGGGAGGCTATGAAACAGCAATCTATCAGTTCCAGTTGAAAGGCGATGGAGGTTATTCGTAAAGCCACTGAAATCCGAATAACGATGCCAGATTAGGCAACTGGTGTGCAGGTACATATTATACCATTTGTAGCTAGAAATACAACTGGTGTCTTGACTGTCACAGCGGGCCGAAGGC
>JADFGN010000044.1 GCA_022567695.1 Candidatus Poribacteria bacterium
TCATCTACTTCTTTGCTTCCCTCATACTCGGCGGCGTTTTTCTCGGTTTCGGTATCAACCTTGCGATTTCTCGTTCAATGGCAGCAGCGAAAGGGTTATTGTACGCATCATTGGTATACTTACCGATGATGTTTCTTATGATGGCACTTGACAAAATAACGTAAAACCGACGCTGGAACATTACAAATAATACCCCATGTCTAAAAAATAAACATGTTCTGAGAGAGGGAAGGAATGCGCAATCAAGATAGCCGCCGTCGGAATTTGCGTCTCGGATTCACTTTATTTGGGCTGTTCATCGCTCTGTTGGTTATTTCGGTGATTATCATTCTCGTGCGGAACTAAAGGTTGGACATAGCATATTGGCAATAAGCGAATCAAACACTTCATCATATAGCCACCGTGACAGAGAACTTAAATCGAAAAACAACGCTCGATTAGCTATACTGGTCCTCTTAGGTGCAGAATTCATGCTTTTTGCCGGCCTAATCGGTGCCTTCCTTGTGTTTCGCTTGGGGAGTATTACTTGGCCGCCGCCTTCACAGGTCCAGATTCGTTTGCCCATTGCGGTGACAGGCATCAATACGATAATCCTGCTCCTCAGTGGCTATACGATGTTTCAAGCCTTGAGAGCGATTCGGAAGAATCGTCATAAGGAGCTAAAAATTTGGCTAATTTTGACAGCGATACTTGGCTCTGTTTTCCTCGTTGTGCAAGGTTCGGAGTGGATGCGCCTCGTGCATCACGGATTGACACTGTCGTCCGGGATATATGGCTCAATCTTTTACGTGTTGATTGGGTGCCACGCCCTTCATGTGCTTGGGGCGTTGCTGTGGCTATTAACTGTTTTAGTGCTGGCAGTGAACAGGCGGTTCTCGCCAAATCGCCACGTTGGTGTGGAACTCTGTACGATTTATTGGACTTTCGTCGTTGGGTTGTGGCCTTTCCTTTACGTTCTTGTGTATCTCGCCTAAATCTGGAGTTTTGCACTCCATAACAGGAGTTCTTTTATGATACATCGATATTTTCCACTTGTATTGGGGATTTTGGTTATTTGTCTGTTTATTCCGACCGTTGTCCAAGCGTGTCCCTCATGTAATTTCATAAACGATCCCATCATGCGGGGCTTCAATTGGAGCATTCTGTTCCTCATGGCAATGCCCTTTACGGTTGTCGGTCTCATTGGCGGCAGTGTGTTTTATACATATAAACGTGCAAATAACACCGATTTCCAGAAACATCATTCAGATACAGATTAAGGAGTGCAAGTGTACTCCACGATGAAAGGAGTGTGAAAATTGGAACAAACTGCCACACTAAATGATTCTGTCGATCAGTATGAGCCCTCCCTTACCCCTGATAGTTTGGGAAAGCTAGGGATGTGGCTATTTCTAATTAGTGACGCGATGTCGTTCGGTGCTTTGCTCGCGACATACGGCGCAATACGGGCAGGTGCAGCGGCGTGGGCACCACCATCCGAGTTGCTCGGTATTAACCTTACGGCATTTATGACGTTCTTGCTGATTTGCAGTAGTGTCACAATGGTCAAAGCTCTGGAATCTATCCAGAATGGTGACTCCAAAAAGATGTGCTACTTTCTTGCAACGACGATTGCGTGCGGGCTAATCTTCTTGGGACTTCAGGCGTATGAATGGACTCACTTAATCAAACATGGTCTTACCTTCACGACACTTCCCCATGGGATGTCTGGTTCCACGCTCTTTGGGCCAACTTTCTACACAATCACTGGCTTTCACGGTGCCCATGTTACGGGAGGCGTAATCTATCTTACCTGCATATTGATTCAAGGCCTGCGTGGTCAGTATACAGCCGAATATAACCACAAAGTCGAAATCCTAGGCTTATATTGGCACTTCGTGGATCTGGTTTGGATTATGGTCTTTACTTTTGTTTACCTCTTGTAATTACCCGATGGAGAAAGGAATGACAGGAATGGAAACTGCTCATGAACATAAAGAACACCCCAAGTATATGCGCATATTTTGGATACTTTTAATCCTTACAATTGCTGAGGTAGGCGTTGTCTATCTGAAGTTGCCAAACGTTATCCCAGCTCTCCTTCTTATCGGGATGGCCTGTACCAAAGCAGCGTTCGTCGCATTATATTTTATGCACCTGAAATTTGAGCAAAAAACGCTGACAGTCATTGCACTGATTCCGCTTATCATCTGTGTTTTTCTGGTGTTTATGCTGCTCCCGGATTTGATGGCAGATTCTCGTCATCACCCCGTAACAGCCGAAGCAACGTCTCACGATGTTGACACTTCTCACTAACGTAATGGGTGACTAAAACATGGATGAATAGGATGACACGGATTGGATATTGGTTAATCCGTGAATCCTACCACATCGATGTTATATTTTACATTTATGGAATCAAAAGTCAGTTCACCTGAACAAATTGTTGAATCGAGCGATCGCACCAGACGCGGGCTCCTGTGGGGGGTATTAATAGTTGTAATCGTCGGAATTGTTGGTATCAATATCTGGTCATCGTTGCGCCGGCATCAATCATCCGATTTAGTCGCCCATGAGAGGGTGCCTGATTTCTCGTTAATCAGTCAGCATGGTACTCCACTTGCCCTATCAGATCTTCAGGGTAAAATCTGGGTGGCGGATTTTATCTTCACGAGGTGTGTTGCGGCTTGCCCGATAATGACTGGTAAGATGCAAAAACTTCAGGATGAATTCAAGTCGGCGGATGTCTATTTCGTTTCGTTCTCCGTCGATCCAGAGTATGACACGCCTGAAGTACTTTCCCGGTACGCAGATAGCTACGGCGTAAATGCTAATAAGTGGTTTTTTCTGACAGGGAAAAAGGAAACTATTTATCATTTGACGCAAAAAGGTTTCAACTTAGCTGTAGGGCGACAGAGCACTGAAATTCTTCATAGCTCCCGGTTCGTTCTTGTTGACCGTCAAGGGCAGATACGTGGTTACTATGACAGCAATGAGAAAAACGCGCTCCATAAACTCCGGCGGGATATAAAGATGCTACTTGGAAAAAGAAAGCTATTGAAGAAATGAAGGTTACCCAGCAACTGAGGAATTAAGCTTTTGCAGGTACTGCTATACATATAATGCTCTTTGGGGATTTTGGAAAAGGCGGGAGGAGTTAAGAATGAAACCGATTGCCGAATCTACACATTCTTCTGATATAGTCTTTTTCAAAGAGATTTTGGATTTGCTACAGCGTATCAAGGAGAATTCACTTTATTCATCCCAAAAAATCCAGCATCTGTGTACAATTGCTGAACAGCGGATTCTCGAAAGACTGAATGATCTCGCTGAAAAACCGCAAACCTTATTCGATTCAAGTCAAGAAAAAAACAAAGACTTGCAAACTTTCTTCGATCTCAGTCAGGAAGCGTTTGAGCGTTTAACGAGTGCAGAAGGTGGAACAACCATAGAAGATCTGTGGTCAATCAAAGGATTGCTAGAACGTCAGTTTGAGCAAGAGGAAATTGACCGTTGGCTACATGCACCGAATCCTAAGTTTGACGGGAAAACGCCGGTTGAAGCGATGTTTGACGGGCAAACAGTACGAATCCAACATCTACTAGCACGCTTAGAAGAAGGAGCCCATTACTAATGGCTCCATTCAATCTTGAGCAGATTGAGCGTAAAATCCATACAGTCGTTAACCGTGCGATTGAATTTGACGGGGTCTGTTTCAGGAACGTCCAACAGAGGTATGCCAATCAACAAGATCTGCTTTCCTCATCACAGATTTCGATCGTCAATGAAAATCAACTGGCAGAAAAACGCCGCTAAATCAGAGGCCACCCGAAATGAAAAGATTGATACGGTATTTACTTGGTTATCGAACCGTGCCTTTGTTGATGATAACGCCAGGTATGGGCGGTACTAACAGTCATGGAATTAGAGATTTCGTACGATTTTTGCTCGGCTATCGGGGGTACATACGGGTTGAAAAACAGTGAGTCTGTCTGTAACATACCTTATTGCTTCACTCGCTATTTGCGCTATCAACCTTCCCTTCGGCTTTTTTCGCGTTCGCTTCAAGAGATTTACTCGCCCTTGGGGACGATGTATTTACATACCGATTCTCATTAACATCCTCGTCCGTCGTTTCATCCTACACTGGGATTGGACTGCAATCCCATACCTTTTTACGGCGGCCATCATAGGTCATGTCTTGGGAGGACTATGGGGCAAGCACCATCAGAATAAAAGAGAACAATATAAAAACGTCATCAGCAAATCTCCGAACTAAAACTCATCCATTCACGAGAAACAATACGATAAAGAGGAAGAACGATGTTTAAGAAAATCTATGTGCCCGTTGACAACTCCGACCATTCCGATGCGAGCATCGATCTCGCTGTTGAATTCGGGGTAAAATTTGGATCGCAATTGGTTGGTAGTCACGTGTACGCCGCGAAAATGCACGATGTCCGCTTCAAGCAGATGGAATACACATTACCGGAAGAGTATCAAGACGAAGTCGAACTTGAGAAGCAGCGTCGTATTCACGATACTCTGATTACGATGGGGCTTCAATTGATTTCAGACTCGTATATTGAGGTCATGAAGAAAAAATGCGAGGAGAATGACCTTTCCTTTGAAGCGAAGATGCCAGAAGGGAAACATTTCATAAAACTGGCGGAGGATATTCAAGCGAGCGATTACGACCTTGTGATTATGGGGGCTTTGGGTATGGGCGCCGTCAAGGACAGCCTGCTTGGAAGTGTGTGCGAAAGGGTTGTTCGTCGCACGCAAACCGACACCCTCGTGGTCAGAAATATCAAACCCATTGAGGAACAGACCGGGAATATCGTTGTGGGGATTGATGGTAGCCCCGAATCCTTTGCGGGGTTGAAAACGGCGATTCGAATCGGGAGGGCATTCGATCGGCAGGTTGAAGCCGTTGCGGTCTATGACCCGTATCTGCACTACATAGTATTTAACTCTGTTGTCAATGTATTAACGGAACGAGCTGCCAAAACCTTCCGTTTCAAAGAGCAGGAACAGTTACACGAAGAGGTGATTGATACGGGGCTTGCCAAAATCTACCAATCCCACTTAGAGGTCGCCCGCACAGTTGCTAGAGAAGACCACAACTACGAACTCAAGATTACCTTGCTTGACGGCAAAGCGTTTGAAAAGGTCTTGCAATATGTTCGGAAAACGAAACCGTGGATGTTGGTGCTCGGTCGAATTGGTGTACACAGCGATACGGACATGGACATTGGTAGCAACACTGAGAATTTATTGCGACTTGCCCCGTGTAACGTGCTATTATCCAGCCAACGCTATGTTCCCAAAATCGATGTGACAGCGGAGGAAACCGTTGTCTGGACACAAGAATCCCTAGACCGAATAGCGAAAGCCCCTCCGCAGGTACAGGGAATCGCCCGGACTGCCGTCCATCGCTTTGCGATTGAACGTGGCCATTCCGTGATTACCGAAAGCGTCATCGATCAAGCAATGGCTACTTTTATGCCCGGACGTTCCGCAGAACGGATGACCAAGGTCGCCAAAGAGATTGCTGAACAACGAATTAAAGAATCCAACGCAATTAAGACCTACATTTGCGGTGACTGTGGTTATGCCGCTCACGATCAGCAACCTGTGAAATGCCCGGTTTGTGGCATCGCTGGTGACCGTTTCCAGATGATTGACAAAGATGCGTTGGAAAACATTGCGCTCCAGGAGGGCGGAAGCAATGAAGAGGAAACATTCGACGGTGTCCGTCTCAAGTGGTCAAGCCAGGCGAAAAAGGCGTTGCGGAAAGTCCCGCGCGGTTATATGCGGCGTAACGTCAAAGCACGAATTGAGAAATCTGCTCGAACGAAAAAAATTGATACAATTACGAATGAGTTCGCGATGAAAATCGTCTCCGAGAATATGGATGAAGCCGCCGCTGTCCGTGAGGACGCACCAGAACTTAAAGCACTTGCTCAGTCCCGTGAATCCGCTAGTAACTCAAGTCCGCAACTTGAGAGTCCCTTTGAATGGACAGAAGACGCACTTCAACGGTTGAATCAGGTACCTGCTGGATTCATGCGAAACATTACGCAATCCCGCATTGAACAACGTGCTCAAGAAGCCAGTGTTGAGGGAATCGATCTTGAATTGACGGCCCGTGTCATTGAGGATGGGCGTAGTTTGAGTAATGAAGTGTTGGGTGATTATATGCAAGCGAGTCAGGAGAGGGCTGAGACAGAGAAAACGAGAAAAGAATAAACTTGCTAACTATGTTTTCTCTCCGGTCAAGTCTTGCAACATATTCCGAATACGGTGTAATACCTTTGAGTTGACTCTCCCGAAAGTTCTAACCACGATGGATTGAGATAGGGTATAGATTTTGTCCACTCTTACCTTGCCCGGCCGATTCAATTTGCCCTGCTCTAGATCAGACGAAGTAATCGTGAAGCTGTAATCTACCACTGTTGGATTAGACGTCATCGCCACAACGACGATGTCCATGGTTTTACGGTTGTAGGTGTCGTTGGAAATGATGATAACGGGGCGCCGCCGTTGCGAGGAAAGGTCGGTGAACGGAATCGGAATAAGTACAATATCACCTTGATTAAGCATTGTTCCAATCCTCGTCATCAAAAGGATGGTCCCAAAAGTCAAGACTACTTTGGGCTGCCGATATTAACTCGTCGAAGTTATCAACAGACCCTTCAATCACAAAGACGGTGACATGTACGCCGGGAGGGAAGGGAACATGGAGTTCGACACGTCCTTCCTCCATGACTTTGGCATCATACTTGAGTGCTGTTTGAGGCATGAACATGATTCTCCTTGATTATTTGGTCTTTTTACATTATCATCGATTCTGCTTAGCTATTATTATAACATAAAGGACAAATTGGAGCCAAGCTAGTACGCGTCAGGAAATAGCTGAGTTTCAACCTCTGGGATTATCGTTTTAGGTGAAAGGCAAGCCTCTTAATGAACCTAACGTTCAAATCACAAGCTACGGGAAACATGATGGACACCAAAGCGTTACACGAAGTCATTCAGTCTGTTAAGAACCTCTATGATGAACGAGAGATCTTCCTGAAAAAATTCGGGTTCGGTAACAAACCTGCCCTAATCATCATAGACATGGCATACGGTTGGACGGACCCGGAATACGCAACCGGCTCATCACGGCTGAATGAAACCGTAGAAAGCATCCAGCAATTGTTGCCGCTCTGCCGGGCAAAGGGGGTTCCGATCATTTACACCACTTCGCCCTTCCGAGAGCGGGACGAGGAACCCATGCATACACGACCTAAAGCCCATGTCCAGTATCGAGCGTGGGATGCACATGCCTGCGAGATTGACGTACGCCTTGAGCCTCAAGAAGGGGATTTCGTTATTTACAAAGAAAATGCGAGTGCCTTTTTCGGGACGCATCTGGCATCCCATCTGATTGAACACGGTGTGGACACGTTGATTATTACCGGGTGTTCAACCAGTGCCTGTGTACGAGCAACTGCCACAGACGCTCGCGCGTACCGATTTAAGGCTATCATCCCACGGCAATGCGTCCAGGACCGTGCCCCCGCGGCTCATGAGTGGAACTTGTTCGATATAGACGCTAAGTTTGGTGATGTGGTAGATATTGGAGAAGTCCTTGATTATTTGGAGAAACTCGGAGAAGATTAAATGAACATTTTATATTCCATTCCCATGAATTTGATTTCAATGAAACGCTGGTCAACCGTGATATTTAGCATTGTTCTGTTAACTGTTGTGAGGTCTGTCCTTGCGGAAAACTGGCCGCATTGGCGTGGGCTTCGCCATGATGGAACAAGCCTCGAAGTGGGGCTTCCGGTGCAGTGGAGCAAAACCGAGAACATCCTTTGGCGACTTGAACTTCCTGGCCCCGCTGGTGCTACACCAGTGGTATGGGAAAACCGTATATTCCTGACTTCAGCGGAAGGGGAAAATCTAGTGCTCCTGTGCATCAGTACCGATGGAAGCGTTCTCTGGAAGCGAACCTTGGGAAGCGGCAATCGTGTTGTCCTCGGCGATGAAGGAAATTCTGCTTCTCCTTCACCCTCCACCGATGGAAAACACGTTTGGGCATTTGTCAGCACTGGCGATTTGGCTTGCTACGACTTTGACGGCAACGAGGTTTGGAAAACGAACTTAGAAGAACGGTACGGACGCTTTGATCTCTATTTTGTGATGGCATCTACGCCTCTACTTGATGGCGATCGGCTCTACCTTCAGTTAATACACAGCAATGCGTGGCTGGTTCTTGCGTTGGACAAAGCGACTGGCAACGAAATCTGGAAGCACGAACGCCAGAGCGATGCCTACGAAGAGTGTGAGCATTCCTATGCCTCTCCATTTCTCTATCGCGATGGAGAACACGAGTTCCTACTGACTCACGGTGCCGATTACATCACTGCTCACAGCCTCATCGATGGAAGCGAAATCTGGCGGTGTGGCGGGCTGAACCCCAAGGAAAGCTACAACACTTCTCTGCGATTTGTTGCCTCTCCGGTCGCGATGCCGGGGCTTATCGTGGTGCCTTCCGCGAAAAATGGACCTGTCCTCGGACTTAGCCCAGACGCCAAAGGGGATATAACAGACTCTGAAACGTCGCACATCTGGACGCGGCAACGTGGTACGCCAGATGTCCCCTCGCCCCTCATCCACGAAGGGCTAGTCTATCTCTGTCGGGAGAATGGCGATCTGATCTGCATGGATGCCAAGACCGGCGAGGAAATATACAAGGAACGTACACATCGCCATCGGCATCGCGCATCACCTGTTTACGGGGATGGCAAGATTTACCTGACGGCGAGAGATGGTGTTGTAACGGTTGTAAAAGCTGGACGGGAATTTGAAATCCTTGCCTCCAACGACATGGAAGAAGACATTTCCGCCTCGCCTGTTATCTCGAACAAAACACTTTACCTGCGTAGCTATGATGCATTGTATGCCATTAAAGCTCCCAAATAAACAAAGGTGGGTAAAAGGATCTGATTGTGAAAACTTACAAAGAACTCCCCGCCGACGGGGGCTCTGACATCGTCGGACAGGTTACTGAACAGATTAACCGTTTGGAGAAGCGGCTAGCATCTGTTCGCCATACGGTCACGATTATGAGTGGGAAAGGTGGAGTGGGCAAAAGCGCAATCACGACGAATCTCGCTTCAGCCCTCGCTTTGAGTGGATGCGCTGTTGGGGTCGTTGACGCTGACATCAACGGGCCATCGATAGCTAAAATGATGGGCGTACGGCATACGAAGATGGAGTACGGGGTCGATAGTGTGAAACCCGCTGTAAGTCCACTCGGTGTCAAGGTGATTTCGATGGACCTATTCCTTGCGGAAGATGAAACGCCTGTGCTATGGAACGCCGCTACCCAAAAAGATGCTTTTACCTGGCGCGGAATAATGGAAATGACGGTGCTGCGCGAATTTCTTTCCGATACAGAGTGGGGCCCCCTCGATTATCTGCTGATCGATCTGCCGCCCGGCACAGACCGATTGCCGAATCTTGTTGACTTGCTACCAAATCTTGGTGGCACTATTGTTGTCACGATACCCTCCGGCGTTTCACAGTTCGTTGTCAAAAAATCTCTGGCAATGGCAAAGAATATCCTCAACACACCAGTGATTGGTATCATCGAAAATATGGGGGAATACATTTGTTCAGACTGTGGAAAAACAGAAGACCTGTTCCCGTCGGGACACACAGAAGAGATGGCACGGCAATTTGATGTCGCTCTACTCGGCAAGGTACCGTTTGATCCACGAATCTCAGTCTGCGCCGATGAAGGAACGGTATTTGTTGCCGATTACGGAGATACCCCCGCAAGCCGAGTGTTGAAAGAAATTGGTGAGAAAATCCAGACGTTTTTTGAGAGGCAAGGGTAATCCGGATATAGAATCCAAAATGTGTTTTGCATCTTGCCCTATTTTTTATTTGCTCATTTCCTCAATCTTCTATGGAGTCAGTCAATGAAATTCCTGTGCCGCGAATGTAACACAGCCATGAAATTTAAGGAAGCAGCCACCCCAGATCAGGGCTCACTCACCGCAATCTTTGAATGCCCAGACTGCTTTACTGAGATTGCGATATATATGAACCCGTGGGAAACACAAATGCTAAAATCCCTCAATGTTCAACTCGGCGGGAGAAGCGAAGAAGCACAGCCCATGCAGATGGTGCGTTCCTTCCTGAGTCAAGGAAAAGCGGATAGCACTTCTCAAATACCCGGTGGACAAGCACTTTCGGCGTCAATAAATCAAACCGCAACGGAAGGTGGCAAATGTCCATTTACATCAGTGGTGTCAGAAGCGTTTCAACCACCTAAACCAGAACCAACAGATCTGGTATGGACAGAGGAAGCACTTGAACGCTTGGACCGGATTCCGACTTTTGTCCAATCGATGGCAAAAGCTGGAATTGAAGATTTTGCCCGTGAAAATGGACATACCCAGATTACTGGCGAAGTGATGGACAAAGCACGGGGAAATTTTGGCATGTAGTGCTGTGTAAATTATGTAGATGTGGGAGGGAGATCCTTCTCCCGATTATCGCGGCTGGGAAGCCGCTCCCACACGTTGTACGAGAGAGCTCTGACCGCGATTATTGTTTCAATTATTTCATGCGTACAATCGTCGAACTTTTCATACGTTGGAGCCATCTTGTCGCCGGGATGATATGGTTCAGCGGCATTTTCTTTTCCGCCATTATCGCAACTCCCATTTTGACTCGGAATTTATCTCCAGTTAAAAGCCTTCAACTCATATCGGGGATTCGAGACAGGCTTCGCACCGTTGTTCGTATTACAGTTCATGTATTGCTGACAACAGGAGCAATGAATATCTTTATTGTCGGACTGAATACGAAGATGGAATTTTCGCGGAATTACATCGTAATTTTCGTCGTTAAGATGACCTTTGTCGCGCTGATGACGTTGTTTCATGGCTTGCACATTTCGATCTTTAGTCGGAAACTGGAAGCAACGATTTCCAATCTCAACCCTGATGATTCCATTTTGCTACCACCGATCATCAAGCTACAAAAGCAAGTCCACTTATTCGCCATTCTTACGATTTTATCGGGATTAGTCGTGTTGGTACTCAGTCTCAGTCTAAGGTGAGCAAACGAAAGGCAAATCGTCGGTTTACGTTTTACGCATTGCATTAAGGAGCGCCAATGGATACAAAAGTCCATGCGGTTTCATGGAATATCACGCGGCTGTGTAATCTCAAGTGTCAACATTGTTATCTGCCTGCTGGCTTTGTTGATATGAATGAATTCCCGGACGGCTATTATCGTGATGCAGAATTAAGCCAATCTCAATGTTTCCGTGTGATTGATGAGATTGCCGAAATTAATCCCAACATCCTTCTCATTCTCACAGGTGGCGAACCGCTCCTGAGACCGGACATTTTGGAAATCTCCGACTATGCTGCCCGAACCGGTTTTCTGGTTGTTATGGGGACAAACGGGATTATGTTGAATGATCAAACGGTTCAGAAGATGCGAGAGCACGGTGTCAGCGGCGCGGGAATCAGTTTAGATTCAGTTAATCCCGTCAATCACGATAAGTTCAGGGGATTAGAGGGGGCGTGGGAAGGGCTAATGCGCGGAATCGAAAACCTCAAACGCGCTAACCTCGACTTTCTGGTTCAAACCTCCGTGATGCGCTGGAATTACGATGAAATCCCGCAAATTGTTGAGCTTGCCTCCCAATTGGGCGCAAAGGTATTAAACCTCTATTTTCTGGTGAAAACAGGCCGGGGAAAAACGGTTATGGACATCACTCCCGCCCAATATGAGAAGATGCTTTCAACACTATTTGAGTTGCAGGCGAAGTATGCAAACAAAATGCTCATTTCGGCAAAATGCGCGCCTCACTACAAAAGGGTCATCTACGAACAAAAATCGGATTCCCCCTTCCTCCAAACCTATCCCAGCGGTACCTGTCCCTGCGGCATATACTACTGTCGTATTACCCCTGAAGGCGATCTGACGCCATGCCCATACATGCCGGTCAGCGTTGGTAGTCTCAAAGAAGAGAGTTTCGTGAAACTATGGAATCGCTCCAAAGTTTTTCAAGAGTTGCGAAACCGAAAGTTACTGGAAGGCAAATGCGGTGCCTGCGAATTTCGTGATGTTTGCGGTGGATGTCGGGCGCGAGCTTATGCGGAGAACGGGAACTATCTCGCTGAAGATCCTTCCTGTGAGTACCAACCGGGACAGCACGGCAATCAGAACATTCGATTCGAGAAAACAACCCCATTTGCCGCAGAACCAGATTACGAATTGCAATGGACAGACGCCGCTCAAAAAAGATTGAAGCGCGTTCCCTCTTTCGCACACGGCATGGTAACTAAGAGTGTTGAAAAATATGCGCGAGAACACGGCTATCGTGAGATTACGCCAGAATTGATGAAGGCTGTCAAGGAAAGATTTGATAAAACTGGTATTCCGTCATTTAGACCACGACGGTGAAGAAGGGCATGGGAATAATTATTTTCTCTTTGAAGTATCTCGACATCTGACAAAGTTAAATTGTTTATGTCCTGCAAAACGTATATCAGAAAACGGAGGATATAACCGTGAGCACACAAAATAAAGTTGAAGAGCGACTATCAGCGGTTGAAGACCGACTAGATCGCTTGGAAAATCTACTGATTGGGATAAGCGATAAATTAGATAAAAACCCCCAACCTGTATCTGCTAATCCTGCGATTGACGAGAAAAAAGCCGAAGGATTAAAGCATTGGGTGACAGATTATGTTTCGATGCGCCTTCAACAGCTTGTGCCTGAAACGTGCGAACATCCAACCTCTGAAACGCAGGATGGGCTGTTTTTGGACAATACGACCATCCGATGCACAGAGGATGTCAGCCACCGCGTCAAGCGTATCCCCATCCCATTTGTGCGGGAAATGGTTGTCCAACGTGTCGCCGAGAGTGCGCGCAGTGCAAATGTCGATCTGGTCGATCTAGAGTTTTTCGAGAAAGCCGCAACCTTTTGACAATGCAAAGCAACGGAGGAGTTTCCTCTGCCACATTTCCATTGGGAGGATTTTTTGGAGGTTCCAGCCGATACGGTTTAATACAATTATGGAATTCTTTAATAAAACGAAAAACTATGAAATGGGTATTTAATCTTTTCTCCGAATATCTTGCAAACGATTTGAAAAAGCGGTTAAGAAATCCCAACCCGAAAGTCGATGAACTATGGGAAGCGTTTAAGCTGCTTTTTCCGGCGACCACCGCGAGGCTCTTGGTGCAAGAACCGATCGGAAACACGGTTCGATTTAAGCCGCTTGCGTTCTATTACGCTGATGAAATGGGTTTACTGATCGAAGAGCCGCTCAACTACATTAAGAAAAACTTTGGTGGTGGGAAATTCAAAATCAATTTCTATCAAGGCATGCAGTTCATCGCAACGATTAACTTTAAACCCGAAGGGCCTGAGATTTGGCGTGATTTACCGGAGCTTGAAACATCGGATTTATTGTGAAATCTCAAAAGAAATTTACAGAATGCCCCAGTTGTCATAGCAAAAATGTGCAAACACTCGGCACAGATTCATGGTTCTGCCTCGATTGTGATTGGGATGAGCTGTCGCTAGTCACCCAAGAAACCGATGCGCTTATCTCGGCATTGAGGCATGGCGATCGGGTGGCGCGACGAGAGGCGGCACAAGTGCTGATCAATGTCGGGAATACGGAACAGGATATCGCGTCATCAGCCGACCTTGAACCACTGCTCGAAGCCCTCAATGATGAAGATGATGACGTCCGCTATTTTGCCACTGTTGCGCTGGGCAAACTTGGAGAAATCGGCGCACTCGAAAGGCTCAAACAGGTCGCGCGAAGTGATGGATGCGAATTGGTTTGTCAAGGTGCGCTGGTTGCGATCGAGCGGCTTACAACTTAATTTGAGAAGACATCCATTCTGAACGATTCCAGTGTGCGTCTTGAATACCACGTGCAACTGGCACAAAAATCGGTTGATAAGTCTGTTGGGCTGTGATAAAATATGGAAGGGTTGAAGAAAAATGTTATCGAAAGGGAGTATTTTAATATGAAAAAAACGGTTACCAGTGTGGGTGTTGCAACACTGGTAGGTTTAGGATGTCTGGTTCTAATTGGACTGTTGTTTAGCAAGCTATCAGGCGAATCCGAAGCGGCTTTTATAACTGGTCCTGTCCTGTATCTGCCGACGTTAATCAACCTTGCGCCTGCCGTTGATTTCACCCATGATTTTGAAACGGGAGATCTCTCCGGATGGACACGAAGCAAGGATGATAAGGCTCATGAATTCCAACCGACTTTCGAGGATAACCCGACGGCACGGGGCCGTGGACAGCCCTCTCAGCATCAAGGTGATTGGTGGATCGGTGGCTATGAGAAGTATCAAGGTCCCAAGGCCAAAGGGCAAGTCGCTGGCGGAATTCAAGGGGATGCTCCAATCGGCGATCTGACTTCAATCGAATTCAAAATTGTCGGTGACAAAATGAATTTCTTAATCGGCGCGGGAAATCACCCCTGGGTTGAACCGAAAGGTGAGGGTTCTACCTGTGTGAACCTTGAGATCAACGGCAAAATGGTGATGACTGAAACGGGCAAAAATACGGAGACAATGGCACGTGTCGAATGGGATGTCTCTAAATTCAAAGGGCAAATGGCGGTCATCAAACTCTATGACCGCAACGCCGGTGGGTGGGGACACATCAACTTTGACGATGTGAAACAAACCACGAATGATGGTAAAGAAATCCCTTGGGAAGCCATCCTTGCTGTTAAAGCCTTTGGAAAGCTGCCCACCACTCTTGGACAAATAAAATCGGATCGATAGAGTTGGAAACACATTCTTGAACCCCAATACGCTTATGTTCACGCCGAAACGGATGGAACATGAGCGTTTTTTATTTTATGAGTGAGGTAACAAACACATGCAATCCCAAAATTCCGCATCTTCTGAAAATGCCATCCAACTTGATGATTCTTTAGACATCCGTGAAAGAGGCGCACCCACAAAAGATGGTAAGCCACAGTTTAGTTCACGACGGCTGTTTTTGCAGCTACAGGTTTACACCGGATGCCCTCAACCGGAGAAGCTAATCGAGCCGCTAAATGCAAGTGGTTTGGATGCCGTCTTGTACAATGATTTGAACGACTCGGACGGTATCGGTTTGCTTTTCCTCACGGAAGAACCCGGAGACCTTGTGACAAAAGTGAGAGAACTCCGAGCAAGTCAGCCATTTGAAACTCTGCGTCAGAAGCCAGAATTCACAATGATCGGGAGAACATATTCAACTGGGCGAGAGCCAGACCTCGAAGATTGGCTTCTGGTCAAGCCACGTCGCTATGCCCTTAATCCTGAATTCTCATGGGCGGTATGGTATCCACTTCGCCGGAAGCCTGAGTTTTATCAGCTTCCAAGATCGGAGCAGGGAAAGATTTTGGGTGAACACGCAATGGCTGGAAGGGCATATGTTGGGGCGGGATACGCTCATGATATTCGCCTAGCGTGCTTCGGGCTTGATCAGAACGACAACGATTTTGTAATCGGATTGTTGGGAGCAGAGCTCTATCCATTGTCACGGCTTGTTCAAGAGATGAGAAAGACCCAGCAAACCGCTAAATACCTTGAATCCCTGGGGCCATTTTTTGTTGGCAAGGTTTTCTGGCAGAGCCCGCTAAGATAAACTCCATCCTCCCTTCGTAATACTCAAGACAGAATTCGTCGATTTGTCTCGTGGAAGTTAAACGTCCCCATAATCAGAATCGTCGAAAATACGGTGATCGGCTTCTTTATGCATTGTCGGGCATTTTTAGACAAGACAATTTCCATGAGAAGTTTGAAAGATTAACTCATACCAATTCCAGATCTAAAGACGACTAGCCGATTGATTCAGGCAGCAACTAGGGTTAGATTATTATGGCTCAATATATAATGGACAGGAGTGATTCCAAATGGCAACATTAGTTGAGAAAATCGCGGCAGAAGTTTCCACACTTTCCGACGAATTGCAAAAGGAAGTTTTGCATTATGCGGAATATCTTAAGAACAAAAGCCCCGAACCGAAGAAAGAGCAGAGATTCTTTTCCCTTTTGTTAGAGCAGGGATTAATTGACGAAATTCCTACTCAAAAGAAGGAATTAGAGGATGACGATTTTGAACCGATTCTTATTCAAGGAGAGCCGTTGTCAGAAACCATTATTAAAAATCGGGGTCCGAAGTGAGATACTTTTTTGATTCGAGTGCTATTGTTAAGCGGCACATTGCCGAAACAGGTTCTGATTGGGTGAAAACAATTGTGAAAAGTCAGCCCAAGAAAAACCTATACCTATCTTTTGTTACTGGCGCAGAGGCAACGGCAGCTTTCGCAAAACGGCATCGAAATAGGGATATTTCCACCGAAGATTACAACACCGCGAGAAGCGTTTTTCAGCACCATTTTCAACAACAGTACACACTCTTGAGAGTCACAAAGACCGTCATTCAAAGGGCAATGGATTTAATTCATGTCTATCCGCTTAGAGGCTTTGATGCTGTGCAATTAGCAACAGCATTGATCTTGGAAGACAATTTGAAACGCTCCGATTTAGCTGGAATTACTTTTGTTTGCGCAGATAAAGACCTTTGTGATGCCGCCAGGGCAGAAGGTTTAACACCAGAGAATCCCAACGACCATCTATAGCAAGAACAGAAACCATTTTCAGCCGATACGAACCTTGAAGTTTCTCCAAGCAAATTATTAAAATGGAAAGAACTTCGATGGGAGTAAGTAGAGAAACAGATATGAAAAATATCGCCGCGATTCTTACAAAAGAACTATACACCTACTTTGTCTCACCAATTGCTTATTTTGTGTTTTTTATCTTCATGGCAGTCTCGGGCTTTTTATTTAGCGCAATGTTCTTTTATGCAAGCGCGAATCAGCAATCTAGCGGTTTTGTCATGGAAATCCTGTTCGGTAACATGAGCGTTATCCTTCTCTTTTTCGCGCCTGCGATGACGATGAAACTTTTTGCCGAAGAGCGGAAGTCCGGAACCATGGAACTCCTTTTAACCTCTCCAATTACAGACGTGGAGATCGTGCTTGGCAAGTTTTTGGCAAGTTATACTCTCCTCTTCATTATGCTGCTTTTGACTCTCCTTTTTCCGATGCTCATTACACCATTTGGGGATTTGGACATTGGGCCAATTGCTAGCGGTTACCTGGGACTTCTCCTCGTCGGATCTGCCTTCCTTTCGCTTGGTACACTGATTTCTTCAATGAGCAAAAATCAGATCGTCGCCGCACTCACGAGTTTTGGTATTCTGTTGCTTTTGTGGGTCATCGGTTCATTATCGAATCGAGGAGGAAAATGGGGAGAGTTATTCGGCTACCTCTCGCTCATCGAACACTTTGAGGATTTTGCACTGGGGATAGTATCTCTCAAGCATGCGACCTACTACTTGAGTTTCACAACAGTTTGTCTATTTGCGACTGTTAAATCCGTTGAATCATCAAAATGGAGGTGATAATCCAATGGCAGTTGAGCAGGGCGGTATCCCTGAACCGGAATCACAGGAAGGCGTAGCACCAAAAACAAGCGATAAATTGGCGCCATTGCTCGGTTTTCTCGCGCTGATTATTCTTTGCGTGACGCTGGTAAGTTTCATTATTCCCCACCGAGCAACCATCGCATTTTGGATTTTTCTTGTCCTGAGTATTGGACTGGTTGCCGCGTTTGTCGCACTCAAATTTCGTGAGATTGCTAAGGTTTTTACCAGTCGACAGGCACGATATAGCGCAAATGTCACAACCAGTATTCTGGGCGTTATTGGAATCGTTGTCATCATCAATGTTATTATTGTTCAAAGGTTCGACAAAGCCGCAGATTGGACGCCGGACAAATTGTTCACCCTTTCCGATCAGACGAAAAAGATTTTGAAAGGGTTAAAACGCGAGGTCAAAGTCATTGCCTTTTTCAGCATTAACTCCGCGGACGATTTAGCCCAACGGCAATACGCACGCGCCAAAGATATGCTGGAAAGATATCAGCGTGAAACGCGCTTACTAAAGGTGGAATTTGTTGATCCCTTCGCAGACGCACTAAAGCGTGAAGCGTATGAAGTCGAGTTCGATGGAACAGTGATATTTGAAAGTGGGGCCAAACGTGAGCGTGTGACAACCGTAGACGAACAGAAATTCACCAGTGCAATCATGAAAGTGGTTCGTGATGAATTGAAAAAGATCTATTTTCTGACAGGTCACGATGAACATGCAATCGACGATTTTGAGAGAACTGGTTATAGCCAAACCAAAGAAGAATTGGTAAAGCAGAACTATCTGGTTGAAACCTTAACTCTGACGACGCAACCCAAGGTCTCCGCGGACTGTGCCGTTCTTGTTATCCCCGGTTCGAAAGCACAGCTCACCAATCACGAAATTAAGGAGATTTCAAAATACTTAGATCGGAATGGAAAATTGCTCATGATGTTTGAACCTTCATTATCTGTTGAGGATACAAACCAGGGCTTGGTTGACTTGATGGACAAATGGGGCGTTACGGTAGGCAATGATCTGGTGTTTGATCGCATTAATCCAGCCTTCTTTCTATTCGGTGGGACTCACCCTGAAGCACCAACCGTTTCAAATTTTGAATTTCATCAGATTACGCGGTACGTTGATCGGCCAGTCGCATTTCAGATAACTCGATCTGTCACCCCGAAAGCCGAACCTCGAACAGGAATCACGGTTGAATCCCTGGCTAAGACGGTTGACGAAATTGGCGGTAGCTGGGGCGAAACGACGCGCGAAGCAAATGGGGCTTTCGCCGAACCTGCCTACACAGAGGGTGAAGATACGCCTCCGCCTGTTTCTCTTGCCGTAGCAGTACAAGTAGGGAACGATGATAATACAGACACAAATAAGGAAACCAAAACTCGGATTGTTGTCGTGGGGGATTCCGATTTCGCTTCAAACGCATTTTTCGAATCGACTGGCGGCGGTGTTCTCTTTTTGAACATGGTAAACTGGCTGACTCTGGAAGAAGACCTAATCTCCATTCGTCCGATTAATCCGAGTGAAAGAAGCCTTCGCCGAATTACAACAGCGAGCGAAGCCGCCTTCGTGCAGATAACGTCAGTATTTTTCGTTCCATTAATCGTCTTTATTATCGGCGTGTTCGTCTGGTGGCGACGCAGGTGATGGACGAACTTGCCGATGGATTTACACATCGCACTTCACGTTTCGAGGTGACGCTATGAATTTCCGAACAACACTCATCATTTTTGCTGTGTTTATTTTACTTGGGGGTGCCTATCTCCTCTTTTGGCAAGGTGAACCCGATGAAGACGCCAATGGGGACGGGCAACAGAAGATTAGCGCAGCTTATGGACTGGACAAGGACAAGATTCGACAGATTCGTCTATCGTTCAAGGATGAATCTTATCAGCCGATGACATTGGCAAAAAATTCAGGTGGCTTATGGCAACTGACCCATCCAATAACCGCCGATGCGGATGGGGCAAAGATTGATAACATGCTACGCGAGTTGCTGAATAAAAAAATCAAGCGGCGGCTGGAAGTGACAGAACTTTCTCAGTATGGTCTTAATCCGTACAATATCCAAATTGAAATCTGGGAGGAAGCAACAAACCCTACCAAGACCTTTCTTATCGGCGATAAAACTATCAACTATTCCGTCTACACGAAGGAGAAGTCAGAAGGTGGAGTTATTCTCATCGAATCAAGCATTCTCGACGATTTCACGAAATCGCCTTCAGATCTGCGCGATCGAACCGTCTTAAAATTCGAGTCCGAAAATGTTTCAGAGATGACGCTGCAAGTCACCGATCAAGCGGAAATTCGTTGCCAAAAGTCCGATGAGAATGAATGGAAAATGGTTCACCCCGTAGAATCAAAGGGAGATGTCAAAGAGATTGAATCCATTCTAACTTCGCTTGACACCCTGAAAGTTGCTGTCTTTGAGGCGGACGGTGCAGTCGATTTGGCAAAATACGAACTTGATTCTCCCCGAATTCGAGTTAAACTTCAGCTATCAGAAAACAATGGGCAAGAACTACTTATTGGCGGAGAAGCAGGAACGACGGGCCGAATTTATGTGAAGCGAGCGGAGGAAGATTCGATTTACGCAGTGAGTAAAGAGATTCATATCGCGCTGAATAAAACCGTTTTCGATCTACGTGACAAGCGTGTGATCGATTTCCAACGCACAGCAACAAATCGGTTCGAGATTGAACAAGCGGGGCAAAAAATTGTTTGTGAAAAAAATGCAGACGATGAGTGGGAAATCAAAGAACCGGTCACATTAAAAGCCGATGCTTCCGCCGTTGACGATCTCCTTTTCGGGGTCGATGCATTAAAGGCGGTTGAATTTGTCTCCGATCATCCCAAAAGCCTTCAGCCGTATGGGTTAGATCGCCCTTCGATTCAAATTTCGTTTATGGTGACCGACGCAGAGCCAACTACCTTTTTGATTGGCAAACAGAAGGGCGATACCGTGTATGTGAAAGCCCAAAATGCTGAAAATGTTGTCCTCGTGAAGACAGATATTCTCGAGCTTGTCGGCATGGGCGTAGCGGGGCTTCGAGACAAACAGGTCATCGACTTCAGCAGTGATGATGCCACCAAGCTCACCCTACAGCACGGCGAAGTGAACCTAACCTGTCAAAAGCAGGGAACAAACTGGCGTCTCACGAAGCCGGTGCAGGAAGATGCGAAGAACGGTGCTGTCAACAGTATCATCTATCAAATTAACACGTTGGAGGCTGAGAAGTTTTTGGTGAAAATGCCTAACGTCGCAGCGATCGGACTTGATAACCCGCAGATTCAAGTTACCGTCACACTCGACAGCGGCAAGGAGTATGTGCTTCAAATTGGTAAGTTGGATGAATCTAAACGGCTCTATGCGCGATTGTGGCGTGAGCCAAACACGATTTTTCTACTAAAGGCCGACATCGCCGACGAACTCAAAAAGACTGTCGAAGATCTCCGTGCGACCTCCGATGGAGCATGAGGAAGGAGGGCAAATTCGGCAATTCAGCGCGTCAGTAACGGCATCCTTCGTTGAGCATGAGAAGAAGAAAAGGATGCCGATTTTAATTTTTCATATCTACTCCTCTGTGAAATTTATCATGACTACAACCTCTCCCCCAACCCCTCTCCTACGAGGAGAGGGGAGACATATCCTCCCCCTTCCCTTGTAGGGAAGGGGGCCGGGGGTTAGGTCAAAACATAATTCACATTGTACCATTGCAGTGTAAAATAGGTATTGATGTAGCCGAATTTGCAAAAATTCGGTTCTGAATTCCCCGCTACGAGAGATTTCGCTACGCTCAACTTGCGAATTCAGCTACATTTATTTTACAGAGGACTACAATTCAAATTGAATCTGGAGGTAATATGAGTATGAAAGTCGATTCCTCGACAACGAAAATCGGTTGGGTTGGAACAGGTGTCATGGGCCGCTGGATGTGCCAACACCTTATGGACCTTGGGTATTCAGCAACAATTTACAATCGCACGAAAGCAAAAGCACAGCCGCTGATTGACGCCGGGGCAACGTGGGCAGACTCCGCGAGCGAAGTTGCTGCAACATCAGATGTCATCTTCACCATCGTCGGTTTTCCGCCGGATGTGCGTGAAGTTTACCTCGGCGAAAACGGTATCCTGAAAACCGCGAAGTCGGGGAGCATTATCGTTGACATGACAACAACCGAGCCATCGTTGGCCGTCGAGGTTTATGAGGCGGCGAAGCCGGGAGGCGTATCTTCCGTTGACGCCCCTGTTTCTGGCGGTGATGTCGGTGCGCGGGAAGCACGGCTTTCGATTATGGTAGGCGGTGACACGGAAGCGGTGGAAGCCGTCATGCCGCTCTTTGAAGCGATGGGGAAAAACATCGTTCATCAAGGTGGCGCAGGCGCAGGTCAGCACACCAAAATGTGCAACCAGATTACGATTGCCGGAACGATGATCGGTGTCTGCGAAGCCTTGCTCTACGGTTACAAGGCGGGCTTAGATCTGGAGACGATGCTTTCGTCGATCAGCGGAGGTGCAGCCGCGTGTTGGTCGCTGGACAATTTGGCACCTCGCGTCCTCAAGCGCAATTTCGATCCCGGTTTCTTTGTAGAACACTTCATCAAAGACATGAGCATCGCGCTTGATGAAGCCAAGAAAATGAATCTCAGCCTACCGGGACTCGCGCTTGTGCATCAGCTTTACCTTGCTGTCCAAGCCCAAGGTCATGGCCGTTTGGGAACACAGGCACTCATGCTTGGGTTGGAGCAAATGTCGAAAACGGAGATTAATTGAGTCGTAATCGGCGGTTATAGTCAAAAAGTAGAGGCAATCAATGAAGCCACTCGAAGACTACTTGCGTGCCTTGCATGACATTCGTTCTTCAGGTTCAGGCACGCAAGAAACTTCTTACTATCCCCCGTTATCCAACTTACTCAACGAAATAGGCAAAACACTAAAACCGAAGGTACGGTGTATCATGCCGTTGAGGAATCAGGGTGCGGGGTTCCCAGACGGCGGATTCTTTACATCTGACCAATTCCAACGAGTATCTTCCGCAGAGCCACTTCCCGAGCAACTTCCTTCGCGGGGTGTCATTGAAGTCAAAGGCACCGGCGATGATGTTTGGAAAGTCATTAAAAGCGAGCAGGTTGGAAGGTACTTTGAACGCTATCGCCAAGTGCTGGTCACTAATTATCGGGATTTTGTGCTGGTTGGGCAAGACCCAGATGGGAATCAGACGACACTGGAAACCTATCGCTTTGCTGGGAGTGAGTTGGATTTCTGGGCGTTGACCGTCAACCCTAACAAGACTGCTAAAGAACAGGGCGAACGGTTTACTGAATTTCTCAAGCGGGTGATGCTTCACGCCGCACCGCTCGCCAAAAACCAAGATGTCGCGTGGTTTCTTGCCTCGTATGCCCGTGATGCACGGGTACGGATACAACAGCGTGAACTTCCCGCGTTGGAGGCCGTTCGGACGGCATTGGAGAATGCGGTCGGAATCAAATTCGAAGGCGAAAAGGGTGAGGATTTCTTCCGCTCAACGCTTATCCAGACGCTCTTTTACGGTGTCTTTGCGGCATGGATACTCTGGAATAAGCAACCGAACGCCCCGCGTTTCGATTGGCGCATGGCGGCATGGTCGTTGCGCGTTCCGATGATTAAGGCACTTTTTGAACAGGTCGCCACGCCGACGAAACTGGGTCCGTTGGGATTGGTCGAGGTGCTCGATTGGACTGGCGCAATGCTAAACCGTGTTGACCGAACGGCGTTTTTTAAGGAATTTCAGGAAGAATACGCCGTCCAGTATTTTTACGAACCATTTCTCCAAGCCTTTGACCCGAAATTGCGGAAAGACCTCGGCGTCTGGTATACCCCGCCGGAGATTGTCAAGTACATGGTCGCTCGTGTTGATGCGGTCTTGCGTGAAGAACTTGACCTGCCTGACGGCTTGGCTGACCCGCGTGTTCATGTCCTTGACCCTTGCTGTGGGACGGGTGCTTACCTTGTGGAAGTCCTGAAGCGAATTGCACAAACAATCGAGGAGCGCGGTGATGATGCGTTGAGCGGTGATGATGTTAAACGCGCTGCCGTCGAGCGGGTCTTCGGTTTTGAAATTATCCCCGCTCCGTTTGTGATTGCTCACCTCCAACTCGGTTTAGTCTTGCAGAACCTCGGCGCACCGCTTGCAGATGAGGGGGAACGGGTCGGCATCTACCTGACGAATGCGCTGACCGGGTGGGAACCGCCCAAGGAAGATGCGGTGGGTCAACTGCTGATGAACTTCCCGGAGTTGATGCAAGAACGTGACGCGGCGGACAAGGTCAAGCGCGGTGGAAAGATTCTTGTCGTCCTTGGTAATCCG
>JADFGN010000512.1 GCA_022567695.1 Candidatus Poribacteria bacterium
CGTTCGGGTGGGATGCTCGCTTCTGGACCTCTTCAAGGATAATCTGACGTTGACGGGTGGACCGATGGCCCTTCTGTTTCAATCCGTGGCTCAAAGCCTTGATCTGCTTTGCACGCATGATGAAGCAATCTTTCCTTATTAGTTATAGGAATTATCACTAATAAAAAGTATACTAACAATCCAGCTGAAGGTCAAGAAAAAATGGCATGTAAATAACGTATCTTTGGTAAAAGAGCTAAGCCAGTGCCGATAAGACTTTAAGCATCATTGGGGGTGGATTTTCGAACTCAACAATCAGCGTTTTTCTGACATAATAGACGATGGTAGAAACTTCGAAATCTGACCGCTTTAAGCGACGATTTCTACCAACGTTGATGGATGGGTTGATATTTCTTCACTGCGAAGCTTTAGGTTTGTAGAATCGATAATCCTTACCTCAGTTGAATTTCAGGGAGGTCATTCCGTTTCGAGTTAAAATTTAGGGGTTGGCAAAACTCTAAAACTCGAAAAGGGGACACTCTTGAAACGATACATCTTAAACCAATCACCTAAAGGCTTGGGGGCAACCGGATATGGCGGATTGAAACCATTCGTAGACGACCCCGATAGATCGTCCGCTACGCGAGACCAGGAGGGCAGGCTCTGAAGCATCGACTGCATCTGCATTGGATAGTCAAAGGCTTTGGACAAAAGCTTTGGGGATACAAGCTTGGTGCCTTGGCGTTAGTGTTGCTCTGCCGTCCACAATTGGGAGCCAATAGTATCGCAGCTCTTCGTGAGAAATTGTTAGCTCGGTTCATAACCCGGCTGTTCTATATTCGATGGGAATCGAAAGCCGATTCATCGCCGAAGAAACATCGAGCCAGTGTTGATGTGCTGTATGACCTGTTTGACAAACTTTCTTCCAAACAGATTCGTAAGGCGATGAACAACCACATCCGACGAATGCGGCGTGAAGGTAAAATTAAAAAGGCACTGGACCTAGTCATTGACAGTATTATCATTGAACTTTCTGTCAAGAGCTTAAAAAAGAGTCGCTTTGAGAAAATCGGCGGACGCAAGATAAGGAGCAAGTATTATCGTGGCTTCAAAGTGTATGTCGCTATTGACTTGGCAACCAAAACATTACTCGACATCGAATTCTGTAAAATCTCTGCTAATGATTCGGAGAAACTGATACCGATTGTCAAGGCGGTTGAGAAACTCAAGTTTCGTCTCCGTAGCACCATCTTTGACCGAGGATTCTGGAAAGGGGACAATTTCAACGGGTTACACAAGCATGGGATTCTGTTCTACACTGTGCTCAAACATTATACGGACGAAAACCGAGCTCTAGTCGCGGGTATTAACTCGCGGAGTCCTGGACGGATAAAAGTCCGCGATGGGTTCTGGGTCACTGAAGTTTATGGAGTTTGTTTGCCCAAGTATGTTCAGTCTCAACCTCTACGCTGTTTTGTCATTCGAGTACGGGGGAAGAAACCATGGGCAGTTATTACCAACGATAAATCCATCGACGCCATTGGGGCGGCTCAGTTCTACCTTCGTCGCAACCTCGTCGAAAAAGTCATTCAGGAACTGTTGGAAGACTATTCACTGGCTAAGCTTCCACGGAGTGCATTCGATGAGAATGCCTGTTGGGTGCTGATGACCGGTTTCAGTTACAATCTGTTTCTCGATTTCAAGATGACTGTCTTCGGCATCCGCCAGACCGAAATCCTCAGACGGAAACTCTCGACGCTCATACGCCAGATTATCGATGTTTCTGCCATCGTCTATTATGTCAGAAAAATGCTGATTGTTGAGTTCGAAAATCCACCCCCAACGATGCTTAAAGTCTTATCGGCACTGGCTTAGCTCTTTTACCAAAGATACGAAATAATGGAGACGTGATACAGAAAAAATAATCGATAGAGAAGACCGTTCAAATATCAACAGGCTGAACTCAGAACGAACTGAGTGAGCCTGTCAGGATGATTCAACGAGAAGTCGTGGAGCTATTCGGGCAAATCCGTCGGAGAAAAGGAAAATATAGTACTAATCCTCTCCCATTTGCGTGAGTCTGTATACTTAATCGTGTAAATTCGTTCGTGAAATCGCTACAGGTTAAATAACAGTTTATGCTGGCATATCGGATATGTCAAGCTAATCGTGGAAATTTATTCGTGAGCCAAAATAAGTCGTCATAACACTTTCACAACGACAACGGTTATATCGTCCTCTTCCTCAGTCGTCATATCCGCCCCAAAGGTGGTTGCGTCATTGATGAGTGCGGAAACCATCGCCTCTGCTGACGTGTTGGAGGTGAATTGGGTGATGACCTGGTGGAGACGGTCGGTTTCTTGATATTCCCGTCCAGAACCATCTTTCGCTTCAATAATCCCATCCGTCATAAACACAATCACATCGCCACTTTGGAGTGGGAAGTGGATTTGACGATACTCAATACCAGCCATCATGCCTAGCGGCATGCCTTTGGACACGAGTGGCTCGATGGTCCCTGAACGTACCAATAGGGTGTGGGCGTGATGTCCGGCGTTGGCAAGCGTAAGCGTTTTCTCCACGCCATTGATAAGGCCGATGACCATGGTGACGTTGATGCCACTTTCGATTCGTGGCACCAGCGCCGTATTGAGTTTGGTCATTAGCGTGTGGGGCGAAAGGGATCTTGCTTCCCCGCTGATGGTGTGGAGCATCACGGCGTTCATTGCGCCTTGCATACCGTGTCCCGTCACATCTCCAACAACGATAGCGATTTCGTTGTCACCTTCAAGGTAATCAAAGAAGTCACCGCTAACGGTGTTGGCAGATACGCACCTTCCCGCTATCTCAAGCCCTCAATGTCGGGTGACGTTTCAGGCATTTTCACTACCGGACAGTTTTCATAGATTCTATAAATGCAGCCGGTAAGCGGCTTTCTCGTTCTGGTGGATTTATACCCAATTGCTATCATGACTTCGAAGCGGGATATCCGCCTTCTTGACATAGCCATAAGGCGTTGGCTTAGAAATCCCCACCATTGTGCAGATTTGATTAACAGAATGGTGGCGTTCTTGATAAAGCCGGACAGCGAACTGTCGCTGTGTTGGATTCAGAGCACATCGCCGTCCACCGACTGCGCTGATCGCTTAGCGATAGCTAATCTGCGCTGGACAGTTACATGGGGCGAAAGTTTGTGTCATTGGGAAATGGAAGCGGTTTCATCGAACTCCAGTCATGGCTATGGATGGTCAACTGTTATATTCGCAATTCCCAATCCTTGTTACGAAAAAGCTTGAGTTTTACCGGCGTTTATTCGGTGGAAAAGGTTGTCTCTCTGTGGAACACAAGCAAGGATTAGCTAGAACGCGGGGGTTAAAAGCTCACATCCCTACACGCGACGCCGCGAGGAGGGTTTTGGGTCGTAGGACTTTGGTAATCCCGCGCGAGTTGGTAGATATAACGCTGTCTCTAAAGCCTCGCTTGTGAATCTAGCCCAAAGACGGTTTTAAGTTCACTTGCCGATACTTTTTACTCAAGCAAAAGAAAAGCAACATGAATCTCCATTTCCTGATTCAAGAAATATTCCAACAATCGCAGTCCAAGTTGAAACAGAGAAAGATCGCAGCGGTCGGTGCGGTGAATAATCCGGTTATCTCCTTGCTGCATAGCTAGCGTGCCCAAATAAACGATCCAAATATAAGCCAGACAGATAGCTATCATTAGTTGAGCCAGTCGTTGCGGGTCAGAAAGATGACTTTTGTGCAGATGAAAGCCACGACTTTTCTGGTCCGAAAAGAAAGTTTCAATGGTAAAACGAATTTCATACCAATCGCATGGATCTTGTTCGACTGACAGATTGGAAATGAGATAGAGCGGCTCCTCTTCTGCCTCATCCCACCAAGCAATTGCCGTAATCGGACCATATTGGTCCCGAGTAATAGTTGTACCGTGCATGGTAATACGTGTACCGGGGCAAATTCTGAGTTCTTCAAATGTCAACGTTTCAGAATCTTGAGTGAGGAAAGTATCTTTGGCGGTACGGCAGACATACCCAAAACCGTATCCATCAAGTTTTGCTTGCAACTGAATCCCATCGAACTCGCCATCACCGAGAAACATGACCTCAGCCCCTTGTGGCAAAAGGTCCTTGGCTTGTTCAATGAGAGTCATGTGGTCTTCCTCTGCGAAATGACCACGGCTGCCGCAAGCCACGAGCCAGGCAATAGGCAATGCCCGTTTCTTATAAACGACACTGAGCATTAAGGTTCGACAGTTTCGTCCAACTGAACTCCCATCCATAATCAGCACAAGTGTTTGGTGAGCTAAGTTTTTGAGTAACTGCTGAGCGCATGGTAGATAGTAGGCTTCAAAGTCAACTCGTTCATTGGCAACCCATCGATAAAAACGTTTCACTCGGCTTTCCGCTTTGGTTAGTGTAGGTACTTTGCTCGCAATTGCTGGCAAGTGAACCCGTTTGCTTCCAACGATTCCGCTGATGAGCATGGCAAGTGTTGTCAGGTGACGAGCCATGTTCCCACGAGGCTCGGTCGGGTAGAGTTTTTTCAGAGCCTTATGTATGGCAACAAATCTTCGACGGTTATCTTGGCGTTTGCCAAGATTAAAGAAATTTATATCTCCCGGTTCATTGAGGTTTCCATCTCAAAACAGATAACCAACGAACAGAAAAGTGATCTTCTCATGGGCCAGCTCGACTCATTTGATATGCTCATTGTGAGCGATTTGAGTCGAATCGCTCACTCCGTGGCAGAAATCATAACAACGGTCAACACACTGGTTAAAAATGGAATTCGCTTTGTCGCCATTGAGGAGGAGATTGATCTCTGCAAGAACAATGAAGACGAAAAATCACAAGTCATGGTCAAGATGTTTGAACGATTAGCGCAAATCGAACAAAAACGGGTTGCGGCTGCAAAGGCAGTAGAGGCTTTCGCTATTCCCAAAGCTCGAGGCCGAAACGGCGGTCGTCCAAGGACAGACCCGAAAAAACTGGAGCAAGCGGCAACCCTTTATCAGAACTCTAACCAAACCGCCGCAGAAATTTGCCAAGCTGTTGGTATTGGTCGAAGAACGTTGTTCAGATATCTCTCAAAGTTGCGAGAGCAAACTGCAACGAATGACGGGTGAAAATCCGACAACGAACTTTCAAAGAGCCGGCTTAGATTCGTTGAATTATAGAAGATGGTTTACAGGAATGACTTCTGCAATCCCTGATTTCAGCGACAAATGGGATCTCCGCATGACTTTTCTTTTGCTCGATGAAAAACTGTCCGGTAGTGAACTCCGAAAATATTCAGAAGCGTTAAATACAAACCTGGAGATTTTACTCGAACAAGGAGACGTTTCGGTTCAAGAAAACTTCATCGGAATGGGAGTCGGAGTTGAGTT
>JADFGN010000045.1 GCA_022567695.1 Candidatus Poribacteria bacterium
GTGCGTCGTTTCATTTGATGGATGGGCATCGTATGCGTTCCCGAAATAGCGCGCATACAACCGTTTTCCGGTGTCGAGTCATCGACCGCAAGCCACAGCGTTACAACCTCCATCGGTGCCAACGGCCAATAACTCCCATCCTGATGCCAGAGCACCGCCTGTCCATCGGATGCCGGTTTGCTGATGTAGTGCGAAGCGAACAGCGCGATATTCGGTCCAACGAAGATTTCTGCGATGTCGAGTAACCGCTCGTCGCTAATGAGCCTGACCCAAAATGGATCATCAGCGACGAGTCGGTGATGGAGATGCTCTGGACGCAATTCCGGATGCTTTTCGAGAAGCCAATCGATATGATTGCTCGTCTCCTGAATCAGGTCTGGATGGAGGACGTTTTGAAAAACGGCAAATCCATCACGTTCATATTGTTGTTTGATGTGACTTTGATTGTCAGATAAATGGTTCATTTGATTTTTACTCCAAAATTGATGCTGTTGGCGACCCCCTCATCCTACGTGCTCAATCCAAGTTGTGCCAGAGAAGAGGCGGTTATTAACCTCTGCGCCAAATCTGATAACTCATCCTCTGATTCAATTTCCTGAAGGCGATCGATAGCTTCTTGTGACAACTGACCGAATTTGGCATGCAAAAGCTGGGATAACATTTTCTGCATTCCCTCCACCTGCCACTTTCGCCTCAGTCCTTCAGGCATGACGAGAAGTAGCTTTTCGGCACGTTCAGGAGACATTCGACTAATCAGTTTTCTAATCACTTCGTCAGCCATTCTTTCTTTTCCCTCCTCTTGTAATTCACCCATGATGTCAAGGTAGACTTGGTAGGTTTCATCTTCAAAGATGTTTTCTGACAATTGTTCCCGGTATGCTTCATGTTTTCTGCCTTCGGCAAATGAAAGCCAGGCGTAGTGCTTCGGGAGGATTTCAAGTTCATTAATCACCAAAAGATGAACCTCAATCCCCATTACCGACCAGCGGTAATGCCCGGGGCTTTCGTTCATCAAACCAATCTGCAAGTGCGGTTGCCTCAACCGCCTAAGCACCTTGATCGGTTTTCTCACAGTCATCATAGTCAATGTGACTTCCTCTTCTTGGACTTGCCCATCATTCTTTCTGTACAACCACCAAAACAACTCGCCAAGATATTTCCTGAGAGTCACAAGGTCAAAGGAATCATTGACTGATTTAAACTCAAAAAGATTATGCGTTCTAAAATGGGAGAAGATTCCGGCGAGCGGAAGATCTGGATGGATTTTCTGAAGAACGAAGTCGATGCGAAACTCTCGCTGTAAGACGAAATCTTCTTCCCCAGCCAATTCAATGTTTTCTGAGAATCCAAACAGCCTTCGATAACGCTCATCCTCAAGCTTGTTTCTCAGAAATTTTTGGTATTCGACCCTTTTTCCTTTCAAGCTGTTTCCCTTCGCCGTTGATTGCTCAGAACGATAACCCAAGCTCAGATGCTACGCCGGTGATATACCCTTTCGCCAGATCATACTCTTCCTTGTTCGGAAGGTGTTCCATCATCAAGGGGACATCCCCCGGCAAGCGATTTAATTCCGTCAGAAATGTTCGGTAATCCAATGTTCCCGTTCCGGGGCGGCATTCCTGGATTTCCACCATGTACGTGGGAAGCATGATGACGTCTTTACCGTGACAACTGACGATGGCATGACCTAGTTTATCGAAGCATTCCTTGATGACGCCCCCATTGTTAAAGTACCGCTCCGGTGACGTGATGATGTTGACCGGATCTAAGTGCACACCAAACGCTCGGCGATCGACCGCGTCCAACAGCGCGGCATAGGAATCAGGGCTGTGTGGATGGACACAAGGCATCATCTCCAGCATGAATTGCGCCCGCTTGGGTTTGACAGAATCGACGATATGCCGAATCGTGTCTACGATAAGTTCAAAACACTCGTCCGACAGGTTTTTCGGGTGAGGATTGATGGACGAATCCGGATCGTAGGTTCCCGCGTAATCGACACAGCCAAGTGCTCCAACCTCATCCGCAAGTGCCAATCGTTCACAGACGGTATCGATCTGCGCCTGCCGCTTTTGCAGGTCTGGCGCAATCATGTTGCCCCAAGCCCCGACTTCTGCAATAACGACGCCCTCAGCGGAGAAAGCCGTTTCAATTTCTCGGATGCGTTCGGTTTCTTTCAGTGTTACCTTCGGGCAATAGGCGGCACGATAGCCTTCAGCTTTATGTGCCTTTGCTAATTCTAGTGGGTCATCAGTGTTGATAAAAACAGGTGCGCCAAGTCTCATAAAATCCTCCAATGTAGTTTTCAATGATGCGCCATTTTAGCATAGATTAGGCATCGCTGTAAAGGGACTTTTCTGTGTTGCTCTTGAAGTGATTTTCTGTTAAAATAAACTCGATCTTGTAATGGTCAAATGAGGCTGGACATCGGAAGCCTTACATCCCATCATGCTGGTGGCGGACTTATCTTTTTCATGTTATAATCTTCGCGTTTCAAGAAAGACACCCTGACAGATTGATTTCACGACGTGTAAATGCGTCTCAAGTAAAAAAGAGACCGACCTTAACCAGTCGTCGCAGTTGACCCTTCACTGCGTTCGAGGGCAGGCTTGGAATCTGCGGTTCTATGAATATTTTGTGAAACTAGGAGGAATAAGAATGGTCAGAATCGGAATTATTGGAATCGGTTTTATGGGCATGATTCATTACTATGGAGCTAAAAAAGTTACCGACGGTGAAGTGGTTGCTATCTGCACCCGCGACCCGAAAAAGCTTGAAGGCGATTGGACCAGCATTCAGGGGAATTTTGGTCCCCGTGGCGGCATCGAAGATCTGTCTCACATCCGGAAGTACAATCAGATCGAAGATCTGCTCGCCGATCCGGAGATCGATATGGTAGATATCTGCACGCCAACGCACTTGCATAAGAAACTTAGCATCGCCGCGCTCAAAGCCGGAAAGCACACTCTCGTTGAGAAGCCGATTTCGATTCGGCTTGACGATGCCAACGAGATCGTTCAAATTGGCGTAGAGAGTGGAAAAAATTTCATGGTGGCACACGTGCTGCCTTTCTTCGCAGAATTTGCTTACGCGAAAAAGATTGTTGAAAGCGGGGAGTATGGACAATTGCTCGGTGGGCATTTCAAGCGTGTTATTTCCAAACCAACATGGTCACGTGAACTTGTGGATTTGGAAAAGAGCGGAGGACCGGGAATCGACCTTCACATCCACGATACCCATTTTATCCAACTGCTTTGCGGCGTGCCTGATGCTGTGTTCTCACAAGGCAAACTCGCCAGTGGTAATTTCGTTGAATACCTCACAACGCAATATATCTACAACGATAAGGAACTCTCGGTCAGTTGTTCATCAGGATCGGTATCTCAGCAAGGGCGTGCTTTCACTCACGGCTTCGAGCTTTATCTGGAGAAAGCCACGTTGCTCTATGATTTTGCCACTCTTGGTGGGGAACCTGTCACCTCAACTCCACTGACGCTGTTGACTGACGATAAGAAGGTTCACGAAGTCGATCTGGGAGAAGTTGACCCAATTGACGCTTTTACGGGCGAGATCCAGTGTGCCGTTGACGCGATTAACGGCGGTCATGAACCGACGCCACTTTCGGGAGTCGGCGCGAGGGATGCGCTACTACTTTGCTATAAGGAAGCCGAGTCTATCAAGACAGGGCAAATTGTGACAGTTTCCTAGCCAACACTTTAGCAATGGGTAAATGGTGAAATAGTCGGAAAACTACGACTTGTTGGAAATGAATTCGCCAACAAGGTCAACTTACATTTAGACATACGCAGTTTGAAGGAGAATCTCTGATGAGCCAAAAAATCTACCGTATTGGTGCCATTGGGCACACAGACGCAGGAAACTACGGACACGGATTGCATATTGCATATAAGGGCGTCGAGAACGTTGAATTTATCGCGGTTGCCGACCCCGACGAAGCTGGACGCAAAAAGGCAATGGAGGAGACGAGCGCGTTACGCGATTATGCGGATTACCACGAAATGCTCGACAAAGAAGAACTCGATATCGTCAGCGTATGTCCCCGCTGGGTGACTGAACACCTCGACATGGTGCTGGCATGCCTCGAAGCGGACTGTCATGTTTATTGCGAAAAGCCGATGACTGCCTCGCTTGCTGATGGCGATCGGATCGTCAATACCGCCAAGGATAAGGGGTTAAAAGTCGCGGTGGCGCATCAAGCCGTTTATCTACCAACAATTCAGGCGGTCAAGAAGATGCTGAAGGATGGCAAAATCGGCGAGGTCCAGGCGATTCACGCGCACGGCAAGCAAGATCGGCGCGGTGGTGGTGAAGACATGATTACGCTCGGTACGCACCTGTTTAATATGATGCGCTACTTTGTCGGAGATGTCGCTTGGATGCAAGCCCACGTTACTGAAAACGGTAAGGAAGTCACCGCCGCTAACGCTCGCCAAGCGACTGAGCCTGTGGGGTCTGTTGCTGGCGATTGTGTCAACAGTTATTTCGCTTTTAAGAGTGGCGTTTCTGGTTTCTTCGATTCACGCAAGGATCAGGTCGGCAGTAGCCTGCGATACGGGATGGAAATTATTGGCAGCAAGGGAATGTTCTCGTTGCGCGGGGGCGGGGCAAATGAGTTAGTGATTTATCCCCATGCGTGCTGGATGCCAGCCGATCCGTCTCAAAAATGGGAACCGATGCAGATTGACGACACGCCTCTATTCGGCGGCAATCAACTCGCAATCGTAGATCTGATTAACGCAGTTGAAAATGACCGAAAACCGATTTCGAGTGCAGAGGATGCCGTCGCTGCATTAGAGATGATTCTTGGTGCATACGAATCGCAGCTTGCGAGAACGCGAGTTGATTTTCCGATTGAGAATCGAGAACATCCCTTGGCAAGGTGAGTTGAAACAAAATTACAGCGCGGAGACATGCGTATGGACGAGTACCCATTTGTCATTGCGTTTATGCAACACATATGTGGTTCGCGCAGTATGCGTCCGAGGGGACGGTGATTCGCCCTGCGGCATAGACGCCTCTGGCGCATACACTCGTGTGGTACTGTAAAACGTCGTAATTGCGACGTCTCCGTAAATCTGTACTTTCGGTTGAAACATCTCTACTCGGCTCGCAGTTCTCTTTGCCTGGTAGTCTTCCATACCTTGCCAGAACTGAGAGTAACCATCCACTCGAAATGGCAGAGTGGGCAAAAATGCGGTCAAGTCGTTATCTTGAGAATAATGCGCCGAAAGTCTGTCCAGATCTTTTTCTTCAATGGCTTCAAACATCTCTTGAATTGTCGACAAAACTTCGCGTTCGATTCCTGTCATGATAATAAATCTCCTCTAGTTAGTGAGTTAAAATCCGTATTTCAAAAATGCAATCAAGATAGCAGTTATCTGATTGCTAATGATTTGTAACCTGAGTGACATAGTATTTAACTCAGAATGCCGCGAAAATTTCGCTTAAAATTGCCGTTCTTGTGAGAATTTCTCGCAATGCTGTACTTTTGAAAATAACGAAACGCGCCTGAACCAGGAGACTCAGATGAAAAGTGCTTATCTGTTTTTTGTGAGTATAATTCTGATGGTGGCAATCGCCGCTTCGGCGGATGACTATTTCGACCAGATTACGGTTTTCTCCGATGGCAAGATTACCCGTTTCACCCAAATGCCGATTAAGGTCTACATTACTCCACTCCAAGGTACGGAAGCGTATCTTGCGGATGTGCGATATGCCATGCAAGAATGGCAAGCCGCTTCCGACGGAAAAATCCAGTTTCAGGAGCAAGCGGAGTTAAGTGATGATGTCGATATTCGAGTGAGTTGGAGACGGGATGGTTTGACGCAAGTCACTGATACAAAGCTTGGGAAAACCGAACTTATCCGCCTCTCTGCCACCGATCTTGAAGTCAAGATTATTCTATCTCTGCGAGAACAAGGCGTTGCTGGCACTTTGTCGCACGAAAAGATGAGAACAGCGTGCCTCCACGAATTCGGACATGCCCTCGGGCTTTGGGGACACAGCGCAGATTCAAACGATGTGCTTTTCTTCGCTGCAACCGCACAACACCCCACTGCCCAAGATAGAGCAACGCTGCTTAGAGTTTATGAAACCCCGGTCAATATGGATCAACATGACATCGCAATTGGCGTTCTGAAGAAGCAGCTTGACGCCAATCCGAAGCATCCCCGCACCCACTATCTGCTCGGTGCTGTTTATTTCGATCAAGAAGATATGGAGGCGGCAATCGCGAGCTTTAAAACCTGTTTAGAGCTGGACGGTGCAGGGGTTAAATCCCTACACCAACAGGCGCGTGAGAAGCTCCTGCAAGCATACCAACAGAGCGGGCAAGGGGTAGAGGCTCTCAACTTACTTGAAAATACACTCGATAGCGAGGCTTCAGCAGAAGGCTACAACACTGTGGGCGTGATGTATTACAAGAATCAAGAGGTTGATAAAGCAATTGAAGCTTTTAAGAAAGCGATTCAAATAAATCCGCGTTATCAGCCAGCGAAAAATAATCTGTATCATCTCTATCTTGACCAGGGAACGAATGCGCTAAAAGCTGAAACATACGCGCAAGCTGTTGCGTATTTCTCTTTGTCGATGGAATTAAATGCAACAGATCCCACGCTGTATAGTCTGATGGGTGAGGCATACGCCAAAAGTGGTGATTTTTCAACCGCCATTGGGCATTACAGAACAGCCTTACAATTGAGCCCTGGCGATGCAGAGGCTATAAAAAACCTGGCGTGGGGTTACAATAACCTCGGCGTGGAACTCTCGCGGGGACAGCGCTGGCAGGAAGCAATTAATTCATATCATCAAGCCCTTCAATTAATGCCAGATTCCGATATCCGAGTAAATCTGGTTGGTGCATATTGGAAGCGAGCGAATGCCTACCGCGAAACGGGCAATGTGAATAACGCGATTGAAGCCTATGATAAATTGCTTGAGTTTGATTCGGATTCAGTCGACGCGCATAGCTTACTGGGCGACCTGTACCTTAAAAAAGGGGAGTATCCACAAGCAATCAACGAATTTCATGCCGCTTTAGAATCTGCCCCGGACGATACACAGGTACGACGAAATCTGGTTGCCGTTTATCATCAATATGGCCAAATCCTTGAACGCCAAAAGCGGTATCGGGAAGCAATCGATCAATTGCAACGGGGGCTTGTGCTAGAACCGGAACACATCAATCTGCGCTTAAGCCTGGCCTACGTTCACCAAAACACAAACAATTTCGATGCGGCGAAGATAGCGTTTGAAAAGATTCTGGAAATTGATGCTGATAATTCTCAGGCCAAAAAAGAACTAATTAACCTACACATCCGAAGCGGAAATTATTTGCTGAACCGAAAACAATATACAGCCGCGCTGAAAGAATTTGAAGGCATTACAAAATCAGCACGAAATGCAGGAATTTATAACACCATCGGCTATCTCTACTTGATGAAAAAGCAACCCTTAAAAGCGTTGCCAGCTTTTGATGCAGCACTTGCTGATCAGGCGATGGATGACGTGGCTTATCAAAATTTGCTCAGCATAGAATCCCAATTCGATAGGCAGTTTGATAAGATCAACGATTCAGAAGCTAAGCGAATCAAAGATTCGGAGTCAGTCGGAGTAGAACAAAGTGAAGTCGCAGACACTGGAATCGAAGATTCTGATGAGATGAGAGCTATCAAAAGCAAACTTGTCCGTGTGCGAAGTAGTCTTGTGAATTGCCTGATTGGGCGAAAAGAACATCTCAAGGCCAAAGCAAAATATCGGGCTGCGTTAGAGCTCGCTCCAACGGATTCGGAGACCAAAGCGATTTTAATCGACACTGGCATTTTCCTCGCTCAGGAATTTCAAAAAAAGAAATGGCCCAAAAATATGAAGGAGGTCATCGGGTGGATTCAGGAACACGACTCCGAAAACCCAATGGCAAGAAAATTGCTAGAGGAGGCTGAAAGGTAGTTGCGCCTTGACCGAACGTGTTGGCAAGCAAATAGCGAGGAATCTTAAATGTCTGGTGAACAACTCACACCAAGCGTTAAGTCACTTACTGGAACTTAATTTGACGGGGTGAATGATGAATAAAACACGAGCTACTTTATTTCTATTTCTTTTGCTGTACTGTTATGTTGCGCCAAAAGCGTTTGCGTCTTCCGCGAAAGCGGAGGCCTTATTGCTAGTCGATCAGCGGAGCTATAAACAAGCTGTCGAACGTCTGGAATCTTTATTACAAGTATCGAGAGATCCCAATCAAATCGAAGAAGGCGAACTAACTCTCCAAGAGATCCACCATGTACTTGGCTACTGTTACGAGAAGCTGAAAGATTGGACAAAGGCGACTGAGCATTATCAAGAAGCGGTTTCACCAGATTACAATCTTGCGGATTATGTCATCTATCGTCTTGCGACATCTTACCAACAGTTAGAAGATGACTCAAACGCCATTGCTTGGTATCAACGCTTGATTGACGAGCAACCGCAAAATTTTCGCCTTGCGAAGGCAAAGTTTGAAATCGCTAAAATGTATCAGAAACAGGAGGCTTATGCAAAAGCTCTGGATTATTTGTCGGGCTTGATTGCTGACAAACGGAGTGGCTACGTTAGACAGGCAACCTATGAGAAGGCTCAGGTATATGAGGGCTTGCAGGATTGGCAGACAGCGCTGGTTACCTATCAGGGCGTTATCGACGCGAGTGCCTCAGACAAAATCGCACAAAATGCGCTGGAACGAATTCAGCAACTAATCAAGGAACATTCCGATCTCAAAGTTACCCGCAGCCAACGGATGACGCATGGTATGGTGCTTTACAATCGCGGCAAGCGAACAGATGCAATCAAGGAATTTCGCAAAGTCACCAAGGGACACAAAGACGCCCTCACGGGAAAGGCGACCTACTATATTGGTCGGTCTTACCACCGTCAACGCAAATATGACCTTGCCATTAAAGAATATAACAAGGTTGTTTCCCAGTATCCGGCGAGCGATTACTTGACGAGGGCACTTTACCAAACCACGCTTTGCTATCGTCGCAAGGAACAGCCTGATATTGCGCAGAAGCGACTGAAAGATTTCATTGAGAAATACGATTGGAGTGCATGGGCCGATAACGCTTCGTATGATCTCGGTTGGGTGCAAGAAAACCAGAAGCAGTATGACGAGGCGATTGCATCCTATCGTCTCTTGACGCGCAAATATCGACAAAGCGATCTGTTATCCCAGGCGTATTGGCGCATCGGCTGGATTCAATTTAAGAATAAGCGATATGACGACAGTATTGAAACATTCGCCACGTTGATGAAGCTGCATCCAAAAAGCCGCTATGCGATGGCTGCACATTTTTGGACGGCGAAATGTTATGAACGTCAAGAAAAACCGGATGCAGCGAAGAAGACATATCACGAGGTCGTTGCCGCGAAGCACTGGTATTACAGCGGTGTCGCACAAGCTAAACTCGATCAGCTTGAAAAAGAATCGGATGTGACGAAAATAGCCTTTGCCGCCCCTCAACCGAAGGCAGTTTCCAACAGTTCTGTCTGGAAAAATATCGGTTCCTACCGTTCGCCGCGAGTTGGCAAATTGATGGCTCTGAAGCTTTATGAGGACGCTGTGACAGAATTGAAAGGCACGATTCGATCGGATGGCTCCAGCCTGAAAGATAGTTATTACAATCTAATCGTTTGCTACCAAAAACTGGAAAAATTTGAAGAAGCACATCGCTATGCGGGGAAACTGTCAACATTCAAATCATTACGCGATGAAAATCAAACCATCCCATCGGAACTCCACCAATTGCTTTATCCGATCTACTATTCGGATATTATTGAGAAGTATTCTAAAAAGTATGGTCTAGACTCACTTTTTGTGGCAGCCATGATTCTTGAGGAGAGCCACTACGGTGCTGAACAGATTTCCTGGGCAGGGGCATTTGGCCTCATGCAGATTATGCCGTCAACAGGCCGTGAACTTGCCACGCAACTCAAGATTCGTCGGTTTCGTAAGAATATGCTATTACAGCCCGATGTCAATATTCACATGGGGGTCAGTTACATGAAATACCTTATGGATCTCTTTGAAAATAATTACTCATTAGTAACAGGAGCGTACAATGGTGGGCCGGGACGTATGAAGCGATGGGTGAAAAATATGGACGTTTCAGATCTGGACGAGTTTATCGAGGATATACCGCTTAGCGAAACACGCCGCCATATCAAGAAGGTCATCAATAGTTACCAAATTTATCAAGAACTTTACTCCTTGAAACCGAATCAATCCTCACCCGACAAGTTGTGATGTTAAAGTAAGTAAACATAAGTTTTCGGACATTGCTCCTACGAAAACATGTAATTAACAGTGCCGGGAAATTAACATGTCTATCCTGAAAAAAACTGATGTCTTTGAAATTACGGAGGAAATTGACGAGGTGGAACCAACACCAGATCAAGAGTTGAGCAGTGTTGAATCCAACGTCGAGTTTCAACTTGCACTGCTCAAAGAAATTCAGAACCTGAGGGAGGAGATGAGTCAACTTGCTCAGGCACAACTCGACTTGGCACAAATGATACAAGAATTGAAAACGAACGGTGAGTAGCGAAGGTTTCTCACGCCGATTTCAGAAATTAGCTTGTTGATTCATAGATTATTCTATTTAGACACAACATTTAGGAAAGGGGAAAAATGCCAAGTCAAAGCAAAGAAGCTGTTGAGCTGTACAATCTGGGCTTGAACCTTGCCCGGCAAAATCGATATGAGGACGCTATTGCCCCCCTTACCGAAGCACTCAAAACAGATAAAAATTATAACAACGCTTACAATCTCTTGGGCAAGGTCTACATACATTTGGGCAATGTCCAACAGGCACAGGAATGTTGGATGGAAGTGTTGAAGCGGGATGCGTTCAATTCGACTGCTATGGCGTGTTTGGAAGCGTCATCACCCAAACGCCTTGTTGAACATCTCCGTGACATGATGCCAATTATTATGGTACTCGTATTTGTCATCGGTTTTGCTTTTGTTTACTTAAGCATTCGTAAATTGGACTCACGTATCAAATCCGTAGGGACAGTTGGTATCACCTCGCAATCGATTCTCAACACTGAACACTCCCGTGATGCCAAGCCGGGTAACGGAGGTCCGACTGCCCTTCCTCCGATTAGCAACGCAACATTTCCAACGAACGGTGATTCGCCGACAAGTAATAATTTAGGCATCTCTGAAGCAAGAGCGGAACTTATCGATGTAGAGCCGGACTTTGGGGACACGGAGAGTCAATCGACCGTTGAAACGGGTACAAAGAGCTTTCCTTTTCCCATCCAAGCAGATCTCACACAAGATACCAAGCCAACTCAACTCCCGCCCAGCTCATCTCCCCCAGAACCTCGTGTCCTCGTTCCAACAACAATTGCCGAACTTGAAGCACGGTATAGCAAGGCAACCAAACTCTGTCTGCAGGGCGAAAAATATACTGAAGCATTGCGAGAATTTCAAGCATTGACTCAATCCAACTTATCTCATCGGTGGGTGATTGGAAATGCGCATTATTGGGCGGGTATATGCTATCTGAGGCTGAATCAACGCAAGAACGCCCGTGCCGAGTTCCAGAAGGTTACGAAGCAGAACAGTTATAGTTATGAAAAAGCGGCGCGAAAAATACTAGAAATTGGGGCTGAGTAGGAGAGTCCAACGGTCTGGTTGGGTAGGAAACTCACCCTCTCACCTGAACGGTTACAATTAACTAAAAGAAACTTGGATTAAATAAGTCCCCTCGTTATCACAGTTCCCCAAAGCGAGTTTTCAGATTAACGGGTTGTCCGCTCCGAGCGGATTCGTAACCCCCTTGAACGATGGCAAGGCTCTTGCGTTCACTCCTTGCAGTGGTGGGCCCAACGGAGAGTCTGGCCACATAATCGGCGAACGCCTCCATCTCTTGAGCATAGTCTGAAAGTTCATCCTCTGGATAGTTGAAGATGCCTGCGTCATCCGCGCCACTGAACACGTCACATCGATCCTGAGAAGCGATAATGCTCCCCGCATCCCCATGGATGATGTACCCACGCAGGTTGTGGGGTAATCGGGTTTCGCACGTTTGGGTCACCGAAACGTGGACACCACTCTCCAGCGTTAAAAGCCCGCTCATCGTGCCTTCCAGATCTCTTCGTTGGAACGAATTGACTTTATGCTCGCCCATGTAGATCGTTTCAACCTCGCCGAGGATAAATCGCAGTTGCGCCATGCTGTGGATTCCGTGAAGCATCCACGTACCTGTCCCCCCATGTTCGGGTGTGGTTAACCATGCGCGCCGACCGGGGTAGCCGAATTGAGGTGCCCGAAAACCGTTGACGACGCTGGCAAAAGTCATTTCGCCGATATGCTTTCCGGTACGAACGACCTCTCGTAAAAATTTGGACATCGGTGTATATGGAAGGTTCTCCGCGACATATAATTTCACATCGCTTTTTTCAGCGGCGTCGATCATCCGCGTAGCATCTGCTACAGTTGTTGCCATCGGCTTTTCGCAAAGGATGTGTTTCTTTGCAGCCGCAGCTTCCAAGGCAATCGGGCAATGGAGATTGTGCGGAGTGCAGATCGATACCGCATCCACATCAGGATCGGCAAGTGCATCGTGGAAATCGGTATATGTTTTTGGAATCCCAAGTTCTTCTGCCTGTACCTTTAAATGGTCAGCGTCGTTATCGACGAGACAATCCACTGTGATTTTCCGACCCAGTTCTCGGATGGCTTCAACATGCCGTGTTCCCGCCCAGCCGAGTCCAATAATTGCGATTCTCAACATGGCGTTATCTCCTCTCTCGTGTCGATTTTTGGATGGGGATGTATAAGGGAAGGATTCCGATTCGTAAGTCTCAGATTGATGGGTATGGAGTCATATCGACGCTAAAATTAGTCGCGGCTTGGCGTATATCCGTCAGTGTGACGGTGTTTAAGGGGATGCCATCTTTGCGGTAAATTTCCCGGTTGAGTAACTCCTTTTCGCCCGGCGCGTAGATGCGGTCAAAGCCCGGAGCCAACTGACATTCATGGATTTGCTGGATGGCACGGTCCACGCGGGTTTTGAACCGTCGGACATCTTCAAATGCACCAACCCGAATGACGGAGACAAAATGCCCATCCTGTCCCGGCGTGGGACCATCTTCCATGTTTCCCAACTCCGTACCATAACTTGCGCCGGAAAGCATGGATGACAAGATTCCCATAATCATCGCTAATCCTGTGCCTTTGAAACCACCAATTGGTGCAAGCAAACCGTCGATTGCTACAGATGGATCTGTGGTTGGTACGCCGTCCCTGTCCAACGCCCATCCTTCCGGTAACGTCAAACCTTTCTGATGATAGACGCGAATCTTTCCGTGAGATGAACCGCTGAACGCTGCGTCATAGACAATCGGGAATTCGTTACCTGCGGGAATAGCAATCGCGAGAGGGTTGATTCCGAGGAGGCGTTCTGTACCACCCCACGGTGCCATGGTCGGCAGGGCGTTTGTCGTCGCCACACCAATCATGTCGTGCTGAAGTGCTTGCGCTGCAAAGTAAGCCAGTGCTCCGCAGTGATTACTTCCCCGAATCGCAGCAGCGGCGATACCAGTTGTTTGCGCACGGTGGATGATCTGTTCCATCGCAAAGTGTACGCCGATCTGGCCCATGCTGTTGCCGCCATCTACCACTATGCACGCACCGCTGTCCTGTGCAATTTTCGGACGCCCTTGAGGATTCACGCCATCATGAGTCAGTTTCTTGATATACTCGGGAACCCGCAGAACCCCGTGCGAATGTACCCCTTTGAGGTCGGCATCAACCAGAGAATCGGCGAGCAACCCTGCGTCCTTTGTGCTCATCCCACAACGCTCAAATATTGCCGTCACCAGCGTGAGCAACTCATCGGAGTTTATTCGGCGTTCTGTTTCCGAATGTACTTGCATAATCATTAAGTTGAGAAGGTTATCACGTGCCGTAGGCGTAGCTTAGAATTGTCACAACAATGTAAGCACCGATTAGTACAAACCCGAAAGGACGTTTCAGCTTGCTACCGGAGACGAATATGCCAACTCGAAAAACAATCAGAATAAATAACATTGTTGGAAAAAAGAGGCGGAAGAACTGCGCTTCGGCAAATAACCCGCCTTTCGTCACGGCAGCAGATGCACCGCAGACAAAGAGAACATTGAGAATATCCGCACCGATGATGTTTCCAACAGCCAGTTCGCCATGGCCCCTTCTTGCTGCAGTGACTGCCGTAACAAACTCTGGAAGCGAAGTTCCGAACGCAACCAGCGTGGCAGCGATAATACTGTCGGGAACATGAATTCTAAGAGCAATTTCTTTAACAGTCGGAATGAGAATCAATGAGGATACAACGACTATCACGATGGCAAACAGCAGTTTAAAGAATGAAAAAAGCACATTATGGGAATCTGCAGACTCTTCTGTTTCTTCTGTTGAGATTCCTGAGTCTTGGTTTCGGGACCATCGAATCGACTGCCATAGGTAAGCTGCAAGTAGGACCAGAAAAACAAAACCCATGAACTGCGGAAGTTGCCCTCCACCCTTATAAATGCTAATTTCATCGGATTCTTTCCGAATCGAGTAGCATCGCGATTTTTCTGGATGGGTCACTTGCCACTTGCGACCTTCTTGTAATACTGAAACAGTAGAACTTTGAGAAAGCGAGATACCTTGACTTTGAAATTCCTGTTTTAAATTGTCTGACAAGCTGCCCTCATCCAACTCAGACTGGTGCTTCAATTCAACACTAAACAGCAATTCCTCCGAAAAAGTTGTATGCAGGGAACCGAAAGGGAGACATGCAATTACCAACAGAAAACCGGCTCCCAGTTGTAGCCAGCCTTGACGGTTGACAATTTTTCGATTAAGCGGCAACGGCGCAATCAAGGCCGCTGTGCCGAGTATCAAACCGGTGTCACAGATAATTGATCCAACGGCGTTCCCAAGCGCAAGACCGGGACTTCCTTTGATGGCAGCTAAAACTGAAACGGAAGCTTCTGGCGCCGTCGTGCCCAAGCTGACAACCGTTGCGCCGATCAGCACTTTGGGAACCCCCCACCGTGTTGAAAGGGTCACGGCCTCGTCCACCAGTAGATCGGCACCTTTGGCGAGGAGATAGAGCATCACGGCAGTAATGACAAACAGATAACCAATACCGAGGTTTTTAACTAAGCCGTGAATGAGTTCATCCATCAAATACCTGCTTTCATATAACTGATTGCCTGATCTAATCTTGCGAGGGTTTTTTCCTTACCGAGCAGAACGATAATCTCAAACAATCCGGGACCGAAGGATTGACCTGTCAGGGCGACTCTTAACGGTTGCATGACTTGGACACGTTTGACGTTATTCTTGTCGGTGTACTCCCAAATAGCGGCTTCAGCTTCCTCAAGCCCAAACGTTTCAAGCTTTTCGATGACATCGCGTATCCCCTGCAAAGTCCCGAGCGGGTCACCTTTCTTCCACCATCTCTTGATTGCCTTGGGGTCGTATTCAAAATCATCGGTGAAGAAATAGCCGGTTTGAGTGGTAATATCCGCGAGCGTCGTCATTCGATCTCCGACCGACTCAACGATTTTCTCCAGCCACTCTCGTTGCACAGGAGATGAATTGGCTTCCAGCAGTCCATCACGCTGTAAGAAGGGAATGACAGCATCAGTCCGCGCCGACAGATCTCGCTCCATGATATAGTGTTTATTAAGCCATTGCAGTTTCTTGACATCAAACACCACGTTGCTCTTTCCAATTCGTTCGACCTCGAATTTTTCGATAAGTTCATCAATAGAGAAAATCTCTTGTTTGTCGTCGTAAGACCAACCGAGCCGCACGAGGTAATTGATCATCGCCTCCGGAAGGTATCCATCTTCGCGATATTTTCCCACAGAGACGAGTTCACCGTGCCGACGTTTGCTAAGTTTCTCGCCTTTGCCATCGAAAACTAAAGGAACATGGGCAAATTGGGGAGGTTCGACGCCGAGCGCACGATATATCACGAGCTGTTTTGCCGTATTGTTAATGTGGTCACCACCACGAATCACATGAGACACTTTCATCTCGTAATCATCAATAACTGTCGTGAAATTATAAAGCGGCGATCCGTTTGACTTGAGGATGATTTCATCTTGTAGGTTGGCAGGTGGAGTTACACTTTCACCGAGTATCACATCCGCAGCAACGATTGATTCGTCAGGAACTTTGATGCGTACAACTGGCTTACGCCCCTCGGCTTCAAACTTTCGGCGTTCCGTTTCGGTTAAATTTCGATGCCGCCCATCGTAAAGCGTAGAACGCCCTTCTGCCCTTGCCTTTTCGCGCATTTCCGTCAATTCTTGCGGTGTGCAATAGCAGTAGTAGGCATCATCACTGTCGAGCAATTTTTGGACATATTTTCGGTAAATCTCTCCTCGTTCGGATTGCACGTAAGGTCCATAAGGGCCACCAACAACCGCGCCCTCATCCCAATCGAGCCCAAGCCATTTCAGCGAGTCATAAATTTCTCGCATGGATTCCTCAGTCGATCGCTGTTCATCGGTATCATCGATTCTGAGGATGTAAGTTCCACCGTTATGTCTTGCAAAAAGCCAATTGAACAAAGCGGTACGCGCACTCCCAATGTGTAAAAATCCTGTTGGAGACGGTGCAAAGCGCACTCGAATTGGCAGACCTGTTGCCATCGTAATTATGAACTCCTTGTGATTTTGATGAGAATTATTGTACTACTGCGTCTCTTATATCTTGTTGAGTTTCAGCGTTTCTGCTGTGCCTGAATTTTTGCCCATGTATCACGCAATGACACCGTACGATTGAATACGAGTTTTTGGTCTGAAGAATCGGGGTCAACACAGAAGTAACCCGTTCTTAGGAACTGGTAACGATTTCCCGGCTTAGTATCTGCTAGGCTGGGTTCAATTTGGCACGATGTCAACACCTCCAACGAATTTGGATTCAGATTCGCCGTAAAGTCTTCTCCTTCCTCGACATCGTTCGCGTTTTCCTTGGTAAAAAGATGGTCATACAAGCGAACGTCCGCTTTGAGCGAATGGCGAGCAGAAACCCAATGCAACGTTCCCCTGACCTTGCGTCCATCGTCAGACCACCCACCCCGTGTCTCAGGGTCATAGGTACAGTGCAGTTCGATCACTTCGCCCGTATTTTCATCTTTTACCACTCGCTCGCACTTGATATAGTAAGCGTGTTTCAACCGCGCTTCACGACCGGGAGCCAAACGGAAAAAACGCTTCGGAGGATCTTCCATGAAATCTGCTCGTTCAATATAAAGTTCGCGTGAAAAAGGAATCTTCCGTGACCCCATATTCGGATCTTCTGGATTGTTCTCGGCATCTAACTCATCTACCTTGTCTTCTGGGTAGTTGTCAATGACGACTTTAAGAGGGTGCAACACAGCCATAACCCGCTGACACTGTTTATTCAAGTCTTGGCGGATGCAGTATTCAAGCATAGCAATATCGACCAGATTCTCACTTTTAGCAATTCCAACGCGACCGAGAAAATCTCGGATGGATTCTGGTGTGTAGCCGCGTCTACGCAAACCCGACAGCGTGGGCATCCGTGGGTCATCCCAGCCGCTGACACGCCCCGATTCCACCAATGGACGAAGCTTTCGCTTACTGAGTACCGTATAGGTGAGGTTTATATCCGCGAACTCGATCTGCTCTGGATGATAGATCTCTAATTGGTCAAGATACCAATTATATAGCGGGCGGTGATCTTCAAATTCTTCGCCGCACAACGAATGTGTAATCCCTTCGATAGAATCGCACTGACCATGGGTGAAGTCGTAGGTCGGATAGATGAGCCACTTGTCCCCCGTTCTGTAATGTGTGACTCGCATAATGCGATACATAATTGGATCGCGCATATTCATGTTTGAAGATGCCATATCAATTTTTGCGCGAAGTGTGCGAGAGCCGTCCTCGAATTCGCCCGCTCGCATCCGCTCAAATAGGTCTAGATTTTCTTCGACTGAGCGGTCACGGTAAGGACTGTCTTTCCCGGGTTCTGTCCAGAGACCTCGATACTCGCTGATTTCCTCCGGACGCAAGTCGCAAACATACGCTACCTCTTTTTTGATCAACTGCACAGCATACTCATAGAGTTGTTCAAAGTAGTCAGAGGCGTAGAACAACCGATCTTCCCAATCAAATCCAAGCCATCGAATATCCTCTATTATTGACTCTACATATTCCGTTTCTTCTTTGGTTGGATCGGTGTCGTCAAATCGCAAATTGTAAAGACCACCGAAATCTTCGGCGATACCGAAATTGATGCAAATCGCTTTGGCACTTCCGATATGGAGATAGCCGTTCGGCTCTGGTGGAAATCGGGTATGAACTCGACCATCGTATTTGTTTGTCCTCAAGTCTTCTTTGATAATCTGTCGAATAAAGTCCGTAGATTCAATAGAATCAGTTTTGTTATTGTCTTCTCTTTCATCGGTTTTATTATTCATCACTTTCTCCTCTTGACCAATGGGCAAGTTTAAATAATAAAGAAATATTTGATTCTTACCAACCTACTAATGTGATCGTTTTTGCGTAAAACATACTGCACAGAATCGGCCTAAAATTGATTATCTGTTGTTCAGTTTCTTCCAATTTTTAATCTGAGATGTTAAAGCATACCCGATCTATTCAAGTCGTGTCAACGATAAATTCCTAAATTATTGTCTGCATAAGAATTGGCATAATTATTGCTTTATAAAACACATTATGTCTCCTTGAGGAAAGTCAGTTGCCTTCGCTGGCTTTCCTAATTACTTGAAACAAATCGACCAAATTAACCGTATAAAATCGAAGAAGACCATTTCAATATCATGCAAATTGGCATCAATTTTCTCGATAAATACGCAACACGAAGTAAAAGAAAGGTTAAAAAATGAAAAAAAAGCATGCTCCCAGAAATTACCCTAACTTATATGAACTTGCACTGCTTCTTGCTGATGGCCAATCACGAGATAGTGAATATCGCTGGGCAAACTTTATTGACAATCTGTCGCGGATTTGTGATAAATTCGCCTCTGGAATTCCTGCCAAAGAAAAACCACAGCACTCGTGGGTAGAGGTCAGTCAACGTTATCCGTATCGGATATAATACCTCTCCTGTGCTACGTTAGGATAAGGTAATATTCTCCTCTTGCAAATATATAGAAAAAGCGGCTGCGATTTATCTCACAGCCGCTTTTTTATTTGTGCGTTCCATTTATTCAAAAGGGGGTCGTGCAGATTTAGATTGGAATGATTGTGGCGAGGAAATCGTCAGGGGCAACACTGGGACAAGTTCGTAACACAGCAATACGCCCGGAATGCTCGGCACAGACGATTTGAAGAATAGTTCCCGCAGCGTCGTAAATTGTGCCAAGCCGTTGTCCAGATTCCACCTGTTGCCATAAAGAAACTTCAGGTAAGAACAAACCGTGATGTGTACTCAGGTGCTGAACCTGTAAGTGGCCTTCTTCACCGTGATCGATTTCGCGGAAATCTGCCGGGGGCGTTTTGGGAAAATCGCCCTTCAGCATGCCAATATAGCACATTAGGTTTTGAATGCCAACTTTGAGCCGATTAACATCTTCTCGACGACAAACTCCACTGCCTTGCATCTCGACATACAGCGTTGGCACTTCGTAAAGATATGCTCCGGAACTTGATCTCCCTGGCAGGAAAGGACTTCCCCAAATGAGGTCTAAACCGAAAGCAATCGCTGCTTCGCGCTGGATTTGCTGGATGCGTCCCGACTTTATCGTGTAACCCACCCAGGGTTTAATTGTGTAATGTGTTCCTGCACTATGTAAGTCAATGAATAGATCGCCGTGTTTCAAGACAGAATGCGTAAAGTGAGAGGCAATCTGTTCACTCACCGTGCCATCTGAATCTCCCGGGAATACCCGTGCGAGATTCTTACCATCGAGTGGGCTTTCCCGCTGATGAGCGAAGAAAGCGGGTTCGTTGACAATTGGTACAGCGATTAAAGTTCCACGCACTCGTGATGGATCGAGTTCGCGAAAAAATTCTTGTGTTGCAACAATGCCTTCGTACTCATCTCCGTGAATGCCTGCACAAACAACCAAAGTCTTCCCGTCCTTCTGTCCACGTACAACGAGAATCGAAAAGCCAATTTCCCGGCCATCAATGAGCGTCGAAATTTTCTCACGAAACACCATCTTGGTGTCGTATGGCATGTTTTCTGGTGAAAACGGATGATTTTCGTTAATCGCCATTTTCCCTCTCCTTGCGTATAGAACTTTAGTGATAAACCGAGTATCGGACTTCGTCACCGATATGAAAGGTGTTTGCTGGAATCTGTTTTAGAAATGAGGCAATCACTACATGTTCATACACCGCTTTGACTTGCAGGTTGCAGACTGGTGCCGTGGGATCGATCTCATCAGACATCAACTTCTTTCGCACAATCGTTAGTTGAATTCCCTTCTCGGCTTCTTCAAATCGATTGAGGAAGAGGTGCTCCGGCTCTGTTTTGAGGATATGGACTTTTTTGTAAGCCTTCGTTCGGTTGTGCATTTGTAGGTCTTCTAACATAATGAGATCTTCGGGCAACACTTCCTGCTTCAGTGTACCATCAATTGATGCGCGTGCGGTATAAGATGCCATTGCAATATGATTAATCTTCAAGGTAGCGATTTGCTCCTTCCACCGAATGACTCGTTGGCTATCATAAGGAAGCAGAAGTGCATAAGGACGGAAGGCATATACCTGCATATCGGGTTTTAGAATATGAATCAGATCCGTGGCGATATTTAAATAGACGGTATTCCCGGATTTCTGCCGTATAGTCGTTCTCCTGTCGATTCGGATAAAATCTTTGAGAAGTGGTTCCTTCTGCGGTTTACCAAGGATTCGTGCAATTGCTATCTCCGGTTGGACATCAGTCAGTATGGCCCTACCAACAATTTGTCGCACTTTGGCTTGCTGGGTAACGGGCGCAAATCGCCAGAGCGTTACGACCCATCCCGCAACTAGCCCATGGTCGCGGCCCCAACCTATTGTGATAACGCCAACGTCTGTCTGCACGATTTCTGGATGGATGGAAACGATGTCATCCACTTTAACCGAGACTGTCGGCTCACCAAGGATCACTGCTGTGGAAGTTGCGATACTGACCTCTGTAATTCTAGCTTGTCCAATCTTTTGACTTTCGCCGATATCCGGCTGATGTCGCCAGATCTCACAGATTTGCCCCTCCTGAATCCAGTAATTTTCACCTTGATTAATTGTAATGAAGTCACCAGTAATCTCAGCGATCCGCGGATACAAGCTCTGTTCAGTGAATTCTGTCTGCCCTGAGATTGTGGAGGTTAAAAAGGCGTCGGAAGCGGAAGGTGCAATCTGGGCTTGAATCTGAATTGGGTATAATAGAAGTATTATAATAATGACGAGAGTTATCAAGAAGATTTCCCCATTTGTCGACAAGACAGTGTTCTAACTTTTCAATCGGTGCTTAAGTAGGTTCATGGAGTTTGGGATGGTCACTCAATATTTTGATGAGCGTTCGTGTTAACTGCTCCGGATCGTGGCGGATGACATTCATTTGCATGCCCCTCTCAGTCACAACTATATCACAAATGAGATCTGCTTCAATCACCTTGGTGCCACTGTCCTCAAGATGCTCTCGATTTCGATCGTAGAAAATCTGTACCGTAGAAGCGTTTGCCACTTGCATGGCTTCAACAGACAGCTGAGAGATATGCTTCGCCAAGCTTAGTACATCCGTAGGGTCTTCCGTAGTTCCCTTGAGCATAGAAAGCCCTTCTTCAACAACTGACTTGATTCGTGTTAATTGTTCTGTGAGTTCTTGTCGGATATATTCTCGAATCACCTCTTCAGTCGCCGGTTGACTATTGACGATGACATAATCCAGTGAAATATCTGTGTGATTATAGATCGCGTTGATATGATCTGTCACCGAGTAACCGTCAGTTTCGCCGGGTTGGGTCATGACGTTGCAAACACAAATCTTCGTTGCGCCGGAAGCTTGGATGGCATCAGCGATTCCTTTGACAACGAGATTAGGTATAATGCTGGTGTATAAGCTTCCGGGACCAATAATGATAACATCTGAATTTCTGATGGCATTCTCGGCTTCTTGATGAGCCTGACATTCGTAAGGCTTTTGTAGTGGCGAATGATTCTTGCCATTTTCGCGAGGTTCAAGAAAAACGCGCTTAATCGGTTCGCGATTGCCGCGCTTCGGAATAGCAGATTCGCCACGGACAATCTCGCCGTCAGCGAGTTCCGCACACAGCACGGTGCAATCCAGGCTAACCGGGATAATTCGCCCACGCACTGCGAGAAGTTCTGATACGGCTTGAATGGCTTTGGGGAAGCTGCCATCGTTTAAGTCGGTGAGTGCCGTCAAGAGGAGATTACCGATTGTATGCCCTCCGAGATCGCCATCGCTTGAGAACCGATATTCAAATAGGCTTGCTAACTCATCAGCATCAGACAGTGTAAATAGCAACTTACGGATATCACCCGGCGGAAGCATATCAAATTCTTCAACCAATCGCCCGCTGCTGCCGCCATCATCGGAAACGGAGACAATAGCAGATAAATTATCCATATCAATAATTGTTGAAGAATCGGGTGTTTTGCTGGTGTACTGTTTAATTCCCTTAAGCAAAGACGATAAACCTGTTCCCCCACCTATACAGGCAAGTTTCAGAGCATTCTTAATTTCCATAGTCATTCTCCTTAGTATAGAAATATTCAATTGGCAATTTAGCAGAGAGGCATGAATTATCCCGAATTTCTGGAATCACGGATTTCGTGGGTGTTTTAGTCGCCGATGCCGCCAAGCAAGATGCAGGATTCAGTTGGAGCACTGGAGAGCTACAGATTGAATCATGAATCCTGATATGCTCAATGCACAACGATTCAATTGAATTGGTATTACCTCATTTCTGACGTTCATCAACAAAAAATCAGTGAAGAGCTTGTTTCATTAATCTTCTTAAAGTTTCAAGCGTTTCATCACAAAGTGCTTCAGCTTGTTCGGCGGTCCTTGCTTCGCTGAATACACGAATAACAGGCTCCGTTCCAGATTTCCGAATATTGACCCACCGATCGTTCCAAACTCGCTTCACACCATCGGTCACATCAAGCACAGCCGCGTCCTTCTCTCGCTTTTTACTTTCATCGGTATAAGTCATAAGGGCATGCTGAACAACAATCTCAGCGTGCTCCTGCGAGGGAATTTCCAGTTTCTTCTTGCACATCGCGTAATTTGGCATGGCATCAACAAGCTCGGAGATGGTTCTGCCAGATTCAGCAAGTAGTTGGACAATTGCGGCAATTGATGCGATGCCATCGCTTGTATATTGGATCTCCGGGTAAATCACACCACCTGTTCCTTCGCCGCCAATGAGTGTACCGCTCTCACGCATTTTATCAACAACGAAGCCAACACCCACCGGCGTCCGATGAAGCGTGACACTGTGCTTATCGGCAATATCATCAAGCATGCGGCTTGTCGAAACAGTCGCGACTAAATCACTCTTCCGTTTGTTCAGTAAAAATTCAGCCGTAAAAGCAAACGTATATTCACCACTCAGTGGGGTACCTTTATCGGAGACAAGCACGAGCCGATCTGCATCTCCATCGTGTGCAAATCCGACGTCTGCATCCGTGGATAAAACAGTTTCACGAAGCCCATCCAACGCTTCAGGGTTGGGTTCGGCAGCACGAGGAAAGTTGCCGTCGGGAACGCAATTGAGCTCAATGACCTGACAACCAAGCATCCGCAACAAACGTGGGCTGATGACACTTCCCGCTCCATTGCCACAGTCAATGA
>JADFGN010000513.1 GCA_022567695.1 Candidatus Poribacteria bacterium
TTCAAAGCAGAGCGCGCCTAACCCAACCTTTTTGTCAAATACGCCGTGTCCGTCAAAGTGGACGATGTCATACGGATCTTTTTCATCAACCGCACGTTTAAGGGCAGAAAGCATGGCCGGAAATGTAGGAGGGGTTAAAATATCGACCTTAACGAGGTTTTCTCCTAAATTTTCAACCGCCCGAACAAGGGGTTCTGCACTACTACGATGATCAAAATAGCCAACGGTGCGACCCTCTTTGGCTATCTCCGGGCGGGGGCTTATCAGTAGCACCCGAATCGGCAAATCCGCTTCGTTGGTGGTCGTCTTTTTAAGATTTGGTAGCCGACGACGCACGCGAACTCCATCACCTCCCTGTGACAAATAGCCGGTGTCATCATGCATGATTTCCCAGGGCAGGGAAAGCAATTGACTGGCTGCTTCCTGAATCTTTGCCGTTTTATTTTTGGTTGAACCTTCCGGGGCTTTGTCATTTACCCAAACGGAAAATCGGCGATCTCCTTTCGAATCTTTCCATTCTGTAAACGGTTCAATGGCTGACTTTGCACCAACTCCTTCCTCAAAAATCAATTTGCCCCATTCGGGCAGTTCAGATTCGGTTTTTTCCGCCCGGGTTTTAAATACACCCGTTGGCCATTGAAAGTAGCTTTCGAGATACCACCGAATTTCTTCCAGCTGAATCGGCCCAATCGGTGCTCGGAAGTTGTATTCAAGGCTCTGAATCTGACGGGCTCGATCCGGTGGAATAAACGTCAGAGTAGCCGTTGCTTCTGCTCGCCGTACGCCCTTCTTTTTTCTAATAACAGGATTCGTTAATCGAAGAATTAGTTCTGCAACTGGCTCAACTTGAACTGCCTCTCCGGGTTTCCAATCATTTGGCAGATCTCTCCCTAACGCAGCGAAAATATTCGGCATCTTTCCATCGAGGTCAGGTCCGCCCGGCCCCTCATCTAAGAATATGTGGATGGGCTCTTTTGGGAAAAAGGGGGTTAGCAAGCCCGGTGGGACTCCCGGCATAATGAGCGAAATGACCTTGTACCCATCTTCCTTACGTTCCTGTGCAACTTTATGGGCTAACTTCAACTCCTTTTGCACCCAGCTGGAACTTAATGCCTCAATGCTCAACAGGGCAATAAACGTCTTCGCGGTTTTTATCTTTTCGGTGAGGGTATCGCTGAGAATGTCCCCGCCGCTGAATTCGCGTGAATCGACCCAGGTGGTAAATCCTTCAAGTTCGAGGGTTTCGCGCAGTTTTTTGACGGTATCGTCATTTTTAGAGGAGTGAGAAATAAAAATATGTTCGCCCATCGGATGGCCTCTTTGGTTTAAAACAGAAGGTTCATACAAGGGACATTTAATTTTTCACCTGCTCGTACAAATCGAGATTATAGCGGTTGCGAAGAAATCCGTCAAGGTAATTTTGAGTGCATAAAGAAAACGCGAATCCAACACACCTTGAGAAGATTGGCAACCTTCTCAAAGTTAGACCTAATCTACGCCAGCCAGATAAAATCTTCTTGATCGCACCGACTGTTTGAGGATATAATGAGTATCAGTATTCTGCAACTTCATGATTTGTATCATCGCATCGTGTCGCTGGAAAGGGTTAAAATCACCATGCGAAATTTGGCCAATGTGAAAGAATATTGGTTCCAGTGCGTTGTACTGTTCATCTACACCTTCTTGATTTTTGTGGTGATTTCCAGGCATGAGCCTTGGGCGGATGAAGCACAAGCATGGCTTTTGGCGAGAGATTCTGGCTTCGTCGAGTTGCTTTTCAAAAACCTTCGTTATGACGGGCATCCCGGATTATGGTATCTCATTTTGATGCTACCGAGCAAGCTCTTACCTTACCGTGCGATCAGCTTTCTGTCCGGAATTATTGCTATTGTGGGTATCTTGATCTTTCTGCGCGACTCTCCATTTCCCAAGATTATCAAAATCCTGTTTCCTTTCTCGTATTTCCTTTTCTACCAATATGGCGTCATTGCGAGGAGTTATGTCCTGCTACCCCTTCTGCTATTTCTGATCGCCAGCATCTATCACGCCAAGACCGAGAAAATCTACACCTTTACGGTGCTCTTGTGTCTGCTGGCATACACGAGCGTCTTCTCATCGCTGATTGCCCTATCCCTGATGTTAATCCATCTCATCGATTTAATCAAAACGAAAACGCATCTGAATCGAGAAGTGATCGCCAAACAGGTAAAGGCATACGCTGCATTTGCTATCATGATTGCCCTGATTGCCATCCAGCTATGGCCACCGGAAGACGCTTCATTTGCCAAAGGCTATCGTTTCGGTGTCGGACGTTTCCTGAACCTGAGCTTCTCAGTTTTGAATGAGGCGATGACTGAACTCAGCTACATTTCCGCCGCTGTTTTGATCATTTCGCTGATATGGTTTTGGCAGCGGAAAGTGTTGCTGCTGTACCTGATTCCAACGCTGGCTATATTAGCACTATTCTCGATTAAGTATTACAATTCATGGCATCAGGGAATCATCTTTCTGGTGTGGGCTTTTGTCATGTGGATTAGCTTTGCAGTCCGGGAGTCAGATTCAGATGAAAGCGTGGCGCACGGTTTAACGAGAAAACTTGCAACCGCCTCCCTTTTGTGCGTTCTAGGCTTTCACGTCTTCTGGTCAGCGAAAGCCTCTGTGGCTGATTTACTTGGTCATTACTCAGCGGGGCAAGCTGTCGCAAGCTACATTAAGTATAACCATCTGGAGGACAAGAAGATTTATGCCACCACCTTTTGGTCGACTTCGATCTTGCCTTACTTTGACCGAAACATCTTTGATAACCACAATCAGGGCGCAAAACCTGCGTTTTGGTTCTGGGCAACAGACAATAGAAGGCTTCAGAATCTTGAACAGATGCTCAAAGACAAACCTGACTTGATTATTATCGGTCGGCCGAAACAGCCTCTTGCAGAATTAGCTGGTTACAAACACGTTGGTACTTTTGAGGGGAATATTTACTGGAAAAACAGAATCAAGGAAATGAACCATTTTGCCTTATATCGCCGGTAGTACGACTTTGTAACATTACGAACCAATGTGCATGAACTGTAGGTTTGTAGTGACTCGATTTTTATCGAGTCGAGTCGACCGAAACCCGATGAATCGGGTGACTACGAACAAATGTGACAAAGTCAAGTTAGTTAATCACACTTAAAGTGAAAGCGAGGTTTATTGATGTCACAACCGAGACCTGAATATCCCCGTCCACAATTCCAACGGGATGGCTGGCTCAACTTGAACGGCGCGTGGAATTTTGCCTTTGATTTCGGTCAATCCGGCGAGGAATACGGTTGGCACGAAAATCCATCTGCACTTGACCGCGAAATCCTTGTGCCCTTCTGCCCAGAAAGCAAGTTGTCCGGCATTGGTTATACCGATTTTATTCCCGCTGTTTGGTATCACCGGAATTTTGAGATTCCAGCCGAATGGTCTAATCAGCGCGTCATTCTACACTTCGGGGCGGTCGATTACGATTGTCGAGCGTGGGTCAACGGAAAACTGGTGGGGCGTCATTACGGTGGCAGTTCCTCTTTCAGCTTCGACATCACCGATGCACTCCGCTCTGGTGACAATCAGCTTGTCGTTTGCGCCTGTGATGATGTACGTTCAGGAATTCAGCCGCGTGGTAAACAGAGCGATCAATTGCGCTCACATGGTTGTCTTTACACACGAACAACGGGCATTTGGCAGACCGTCTGGCTGGAAGCCGTCAACGTCAATCATATCGAATCCGTTCGGATCGTTCCCGATCTGGACGGCACCCGTTTCGTCCTGACGCCTGTGATTCGCAACGCCGTTCGTGGCTCAACTTTCCGGGCGACGTTGATTGATAATGGACATGAAATTGCCGTCTCTCAGGTGCCGGCCATGAGCGGCACATCGCTTGCACTGAAGATTGACCATCCGCGCCTATGGAGTTGCACCGACCCCTATCTTTACGACCTGCGCCTTGAACTCCTGAAGGGTGAGGAAGTTATCGATTGCGTTTCCTCCTATGCCGGGCTGCGAAAATTCCACATCGAGGGCAACAAATTTTACCTCAATAACGAACCGATCTTTCTCCGTTTCGTGCTCGATCAGGGGTTCTACCCGGATGGTATTTGGACGGCACCGAGTGACGCTGAATTGAAAGCCGATGTTGAACGGTCCCAAGCCGTTGGATTTAACGGCGCACGCTTACATCAGAAGGTATTTGAGGAACGCTTCCACTACTGGGCAGACCGTTTGGGATACCTGACGTGGGGAGAATTCTGTGACTGGGGAATGAACTTTGGGCGAATCGAGGCGATTCACAACCAGCAACGCGAATGGCGAGAGATTGTCCTGCGCGACCTGAACCATCCATCCATCGTTGCGTGGACGCCCTTTAACGAAACCGCTGGCGCGGCTCGAAACCATACTGAGGCTCATCGGCAGGGATTACAAGAAACCTATGACCTGACCCGTGCGCTCGATCCAACCCGCCCAGTTCACGATGTCAGCGGCTACGTCCATGTCTGCACCGACATTTTCACCGTTCACGATTACGACCAAGACCCCGAAGCATTCCGTGAACGCTACGCGAGCGTTGACCCGCAGCATCCAGCAGACGCTTCAATTCGCTTTCCGGAATTATCAATTCCTTACGAAGGGCAACCCTACGTTGTGGATGAATATGGCGGTACATGGTGGATGCAGGCCAGCGATTCCGACGCCACCGACCGTGAGCAAAGTTGGGGATATGGCAAACGGCCTGAGGATATTGAAGATGTGTATCAACGCATTGAAAAATTAACCCATGTGCTGACCTCTCACCCGCACATTGCTGGCTACACTTACACGCAGCTTACCGACATTGAGCAAGAGCAGAACGGAATCTACACCTACGAGCGGGAATCGAAGTTCGATGCCGAACGCCTCCGCAAAGCCTTTGGCGCATCAGCGGCGATTGAGAAAACAGAGTAAAATTAGTTCGTATGAAGTACGAGCACATAGACCTGACAGGTTTTGATCCCCTGTCAGGTCTGCGGACAGCGAAAATATTCTTGAGGAAAACAGATGAGCACAACCATCCGAATCATTTTCCTCGTTCTCTTGTCCATTTGGACAAACGCATTGTTGGCGGCTGACAAACCTCTGCCGCCAACTTTAATGCTCAAAAGCATTGAGTTCGTACTTGTCCCGGCGGGCGTGTTTGAAATGGGTAGCACGAAAGAGGAGGCGTTTGCGGCGTTCAAAGATGCAAATCTGCGGAGCGCGATGCTCGAAGACCATGTGTTTGTCGCCGAAGGCCCCAAGCACACGATATATCTCGATGCATACTACATCAGCAAATACGAGCTCACCAACGCCCAATATCGCGCCTTTGTCAACGAAAC
>JADFGN010000514.1 GCA_022567695.1 Candidatus Poribacteria bacterium
TATTGGAATGGACGCAATCGTTCGGGGGAACAGGTCAGCAGTGGCGTGTATTTTACACACTCAAGACTGATACCTTGACGCAAACGCGCCGCATGGTCATTTTGAAATAGTAAGTGCGTTCAGGTGGGAGGACGCAATAGGGAGCGCGTCTTCATGGATGTTTTTTAGAAATCATCTGAACAGTTACGTTACAAAGATGCACAGACGCAAAAATGAAAAATTCAAGTTGAGCGAAGCGGGATGCGGCGGAATCTGTACCTCCGTATCCCGCATCTTGCATCCTGTATCCTTTTTCACTCATCATACCTGACCCAATACGCCCAAGGAGATCTTTTCATGTCAGACAAATACCGTGTTGGAATTATCGGTTGTGGAGGCATTGCCAATGCACATGCCCACGGCTATCAAGGCATTGAAGAAGCCGAAATTGTTGCCCTTGCCGATCCGGTTGAAGTGGCACTGAACCAATTTGGCGAGCGCTACAATGTTAAGAACCGCTACCATGATGCGCGTGAAATGCTCGATAAAGAAAATTTGGACATTGTGAGCGTTGCAACGTGGCACAAGCTTCACGCGCCTATGACGGTTGCCGCTTGCGCCCGAAAGCCAAAGGCGGTGCTCTGCGAAAAACCGATGGCGGTAAATCTCGGAGAATGTAACGAGATGATAACGGTTGCCAGGCGGAACGATGTCAAGTTGGCGATTGGGCATCAGCGGCGATTCAATTCCGCTTACACAGATGCCCGTGAGCTTATTGGGAATGGCGCAATCGGTGAGCCACGCCAGATTGTTTGTCGGGGCGGACAAGGGTTGCTCAACGACTGTTCACACCTGCTTGATATGATGCGATATGTGCTAAATGATTCCGACGCACAGTGGGTGATCGGCAATGTCGAACGCAAGACGGAACGCTACGAGCGCGATATACCGATTGAAGATAGAAGCGCGGGGATCGTCGGATTCGACAACGGTTGCATCGGAATGTTGCTACAGGAGATCGCCGGTCCAAACTATCAAGGTGGGATTATCTACGGTTCTGACGGAATTATTGACCTGACGGAAGCGCGAGTTCGCTTGTTGAACAATAAGTCAACCGATTGGGAGGAACGCCCATCAGATGGCAAAAATCAGCATGTTGCTCAAGCCCGAGAGTTGGTTGAATGGATTGAAGGAAAAACTGAGCATCGCGGCGATGCAAAACATGGATGTGCCGCTGTTGAGATTATCATGGCAATCTATGAATCCGCTCGGATGCACGAAGTCGTGCAAATGCCTGTTCGCACACTTTCCTCCCCCTTGGATGTGATGATCGAAAACGGAGACCTCCCCGTCGAACGCCCAGGGCATTATGATATCCGTGCGTTCTTACTTCGCGGGGAAGCGATGCAGCCCTGATTGACGTAATCAAAGATCTCGAACGGAACTCTTTCCGTTATTTGCATCTGTCATTTTGCTTGACTTTGGTGGATTAACAGGTCTAACTTGGATTATACGAAAGGGTAACGTGATGTCTAAACAAGCACGAAAATTAACCCAAAAGCAACGCCCTGTGTTAAAACAGAGGGCGCAACCGCAACAAGAGCAGTTAGCTCCTAAGAGGCAGATGACAAAACGTATTGTAATCTGGTCGGGAGTCGGAATTGGATTAATCATCTTAGTCTTGGGCATGATAAAAATAACAGATCCGCCACAATCAGAAGTGCCCGGACTAACCGCTCAAAATTCCGATGTTGCGTGGACCAAAGGTAATGTAGCGGCTCAGGCAACGCTAGTTGAATACAGCGATTTTCAGTGTGGAACCTGTGCAGGTTTTCATTTTGTCCTCAAACGGTTGATGAAAGAAATGGGAGAAGATTTGCGGTTCGTCTTCCGTCATTTCCCGTTACGTCGGCACGCTAACGCTAAGTTAGCGGCTAGAAGTGCCGAAGCCGCCGGACGCCAAGGGAAGTTCTGGGAAATGCACGACGTACTTTTTAACAAGCAGAAAGAATGGGCGAAAGAAGAAAAAGAGGCGGCAGAAGAAATTTTTGTGCAATACGCCGCCTCACTGAATCTGAACGTGGAACAATTTAAAAAAGATCTCCGTTCCCCCAAAATCATCGAAAAGATCAATGAAGATTATCAAAGGGGTTTGGACTCTGGTGTTAATGCCACACCAACCCTCTTCCTGAATGGTGAAAAAATACCTCCTAAACTGTATAATTATGAAGCCTTTAAAAACCTCATCAAAAGTAAACTCAATGCCCCGTAAGTGGGTGACTGTGGGTTGGCTCGTTTTTAGCTTTATAGGTTTTTTAGATTCTACCTATCTTACCATTCAACATTATCGCGGTGCTTTAATAGGTTGTAGCATCCTGAGCAATTGTGAGGAGGTTACCACGAGCGAATATTCGGTCATCGCCGGTATTCCGCTTGCTTTATTGGGTGCCCTCTACTACCTGACAATCTTCCTATTAACAATCGCCTATTTCGATACGAAACACAGCCGCATCCTAACAGTCATTCCCCTCTTGACAATTTTAGGCTTTGTGGCATCCCTGATTTTGGTTTATCTACAAGTCTTTGTCATCCACGCCCTCTGTCTATATTGCCTCATGTCCGCACTGACCTCGACAGGGCTTTTCATTTTGGCGATGATTTCTAAATTCGATCGGTTTGCGAAAACTTGATACCATCCACTTTTGCGAGAATTCTGACGGAATCATCAATTATTCCCCCGCTCTGGAAACCTCAAAAACCGCTTTGCGGTCCCACCCATGATGTCACCATATTCATCCTCCGACAGATTCGGCAGCAGTTCTTTGAAGACGTTTGTGAGTACGCCATAGCCGGGGTCTTCGAGTATCCACGGAAAATCGGTTGCCCACATCAAACGCTTTGAGCCATAGCTAGTCAGCAGGCTCCGATGCCACCCCGCAAGGTCACGATACGGAAACGCTTCCCTACTGAATGCGTATTGGCCAGACAAGTGGACCGCCACGTTTTCATAACGGGAGAGCCGGTAAGTTGTGTGAAGTGCGGGGTTGTACGAAGGCGTTTCGATATGCGGACGCCCCTTCGCATCCCACGAGAATTTTCCTTTTCCAGGACAGATGCCAAGATGGTTCAACACGACTCGCACTTGTGGAAACGCATCCACCAAATAAGCAATTAAATGTGCATCGATTGCTCGAGGATAAAGCCAAAGCACATAATCTTTCTCTGCTGCATGCTTCCAGATTCGATAGGTTTTAAACTCTCGGATGTCCACTTGAGCGAAGGGATCTTTCGGTCCGCCGATCGAGGAGAGCCGAAAACCGATAATCCCCGTCCCGTCTGTCAATTCGTCCATATGCGCTTCGGGGTCAGGCGTATCCGCGGGGATGAGTCCGATTCCGAGAAATCGGTCCGAATACGTCTTCAGGCAGTGGAGTAGATAGGCGTGGTGTGCGATACAGGTACCGCCGATTTGTACCAGCACCGCCTGATCAATTTGGTGTGCTTCCATTTCGATCATCAATTTTTCGACGGGTTCTTCTCGGTCCGCAGGATAAACCTCGCTAGTCTCTCTGGGAAACTCAGAGGACCCTTTGGCAAATACGTGAAGATGTGCATCGATTCGAGGCATTATTCCTCCTCCAGGCTGAAAAGTTTGCGTCGTTGTGGGGTTGTGCAGTAATGGGCGATGGAAGCAAATCTTTTGGCATCCACACGGCCTGGCGTTCTTTTCTCGTAAATGAGAATGATAGATTTCCTTGGTGTATCTGAGTGGTTGTCCATAGCGGTATGCCACCCATAGGTATTAAACATGATAGCGGTTCCTGCTTTGCCAGGAAGCGTCTTGTGGCCGGGCATGCTTTCCTGCCATTTGGGTCTCGAATAAGGTCCCACGTTTGGCTTGTGGCTTCCGGGCACAAAGGCAAATTCGCCGCATCCGGGTTCTACATCGTTTACGTATATTTGAACTTTGATGTGAAGCGGATTGGTACGCGCTACGTCGGGGTGCCATCCGGTATAACTGAGCGGCCATGGTGGAACCATGCGGACCTGCGGTGCCAAGAAAATCAAGTCGTCATCTGTGAACGCCATGAGGCTGCCGTAGTAACTGGGGCAATCAACGATATCCACGAAAACCTCATCCTTTTCCAGAACGTTGGGAATGTCGTAAAACGTCGCTGTTGCTTCGCCAGCTTCAAGGCGTTCTATCCATTCCGGTTTGCATTTCTCCGCCCAATAATCAAAGGCTTTCTGGAGACGGCGAAGTTCGTCGCCCTCAATCGCGTTTTCGAATACCAGATATCCTTCTTCTTTCCATTGTTTGCGTTGCGCCTCGGTAGGTCTTATCATCATCTTCTCTCCTCTCGATCTACTTTGGAGATTTCCCAAAACCAACCTTTGGGTTTGTAAAATGTCTCTTCTGAATCCTCCACATTTTTGCTTACACAATACATTTGCATCCGCACTCTAATATCACTTCAACGGGTGATACCCGACGTGTAACGCCATCCCGACGCACTTGCAAAACCAATAATGTGTACGGGTCAAACACCACAACATCCTTGACTCCTTGCGATAGGTAAAAATGAGGTCCAATCTCAAGGTCTTTGGCTTCATAGCCTTTGCTAACAACTTCTATGACAGCTTCTGGTACTAACGTGATAGCCTCTTCTTCCTCTTCAGGTTCCTGGCAAAAGATAGAAATATCCGGTCGCTTCAATGAGCCATCGGGAAAGCTGATGTATACGTCGGGGGTATGAATGCAAGCGCAATCATTTCCCTTTGCATCAGAAGATAAGGATACATTTTGGATAGTTGCCCGGATGCGATCGACTGCTTTTTGATGCTTATAAACGGGATGAGGTTCCCAGATTGGAAGACCACCAACAATCTCAAGACGAATACCGAGTTCATCGGCACGCAAGAATCTTGAATTCATTTTCCCATCCTATTGAGAGCTTATCCATAAATAGGCAAACCGCTCTCGCTGGATTGCCAAATCCAGCGGTGGTCGGGATTTGCCAATCCCGACCGAGCGTTTTTACGCAAAAAGTGTTATTTACGGATAAGTACTAAGTCTTTTTCTTCAAAGCGTCCGCCCCTAAGCCTTCGTAAGGAGGGGAGATCCGTAGACAACGTAGGTTCATGTTAGAGGGGGTTTTACGCACCTGTCCGCAATCGGCTAACCCCGCTCACGAAGCCACCGCTCCATCAGTGGCACGCGCAGACGCCACTCTCCGTTTTCTTCTTCGACCAACAGCCGCCGACGTAGAGATCGATTCACAGCCTCATCTTCGGGCGGAGGCTGCATGGTGTGGTGGCGGAAAGCGGAAAGGTATTCCCACTCACCGGGGATAGTGGATTCACGGTACATCAGTAGGTGGAAAACGTTGTGTCCCCT
>JADFGN010000515.1 GCA_022567695.1 Candidatus Poribacteria bacterium
ACCTCGTTGGAAATGTGTCAAAAGACCTTACAAAAGCTATCAAACAGAAACGAAACGTTTTGCTGGCTGACATCTACTTCTCAAGAGGTAGAACGGCTGAAGGCGAGGAAGAGGATATTGATAAGGCTATTGAACTTTATAAAAAAGCTCTGGAGTACCATCCGCAAAACAGCAATAGCCTGAAAGCCATCGAGCGTTTGCAAGGTGAGCAATAAGCTCTGTACTGCATGTCCAAAATTTGACTGACCGTTTCAAACGGGCGATAAGAAAGGATGATGAAAATTGAGAAGCATTTTCCTTAAAGACATGGCCTATCGTCGCGCACGGGTGATACTCACGGCGATTGGGATCACCGTTTTGGTCGCGCTAATTCTCGCGTTGGGTGGCATCATGAACGGCATGCGCATTCAATCGAGGCAATTTGTTGAATCAACGAAGGCGAACATTTGGATCTCTGCGGAGGGGTCTGGTGGGGCATTCATCGGTTTTTCGCTGCTCATCCAAGAGTATATGGAGCCACTTAGGATAGCACCGGAGTTGAAACCAGAGTCGGCTGCACCACTTATCTTTGCACAGGCTCGTCCTGTGATTCATGGCAAATCGAGCAAGGCGATTGTCGTCGGCTATCAACGGGGAAAATTTGGCGGTCCGAAACATGTACTTGAAGGGAGAATGTTTACCGGAAGTAAATACGACACTTATAGTCCGATGAGTACCGCACCGCTAGAGGTTGTCATTGACGAAAGGATGCCCCTTGAGATTGGCGAACAAATCACAATCGGTGGCGAGAACCTCAAGGTCGTTGGCAAAGCGAAAAGCCTTATGTTTGTGCTCGACACGCCGCTAATTTTCATGGATGTCCGCATCGCTCAAAAAGTGTTGCTAGGAGACTATCCGCGCGTCAACATGATGATCGCCAAAAGCGCAGATAACCTCTCTCCAGAAGAAGCCGCCAAAAAGCTTGCGGAGAGAAGTAGAGTTGAGGTGCGTACCCTTAAACAGACACTCGATGACATTACCGAGGTTTACGTCGATGAGCCCATGAAAGCTGTGACATTTCTTCGGGTTATGTTATGGTTGGCATCCGGGATTCTCGTTACGATGATTACTTATGTAACCACTCTCGAAAAAACGCAGGAGATCGGTGTCCTGAAAGCCATCGGTGCGTCGAATGGCTATGTAATGGCTTTGATTCTCAAACAGGTTGCCCTGACGTCGGCGATTGGCGTCACTTGCGGAGTCATCTTGTCATACGTCTTCGCCGCCGCCGCACCAATCTTTGTCAAGATTGACTCAATCGAATCCCTTATTGTGGCTGGCATCAGCTTTCTCGTTTGTTGCGGGAGCGGCTACTTTGCGGCACGAAAGGCAATTACCGTTGATCCGATGGTCGCGTTCAGAGGGGAAATTTAACAAGGATTCAGGAAGACAAGATTCAGGATTAACAGCATCTTGCATCTTGTATCCTCGGAGGGTCTCATGTCAGCAGTCGTAGAAGGAAAAGGTTTAACAAGACGTTTTGGTCAAGAGGAGGCAACTGTCGTTGCGGTTGACCATGTTGATATCGCCATTGAAGCGGGCGAGTTAGTCATGTTTATGGGCGACAGCGGCTGTGGGAAGACGACGCTAATTAGCTTACTCGGTTGTATTCTTACCCCCAGCGAAGGTGAACTTTGGATCGACGGTCAACAGATCAATCACGAAGATCAGGATCTCTCCGCCATTCGGAGAGAGAAGATCGGGTTTGTCTTCCAACTCTTTCATCTCATTCCCTACCTGACGGCGATTGAAAATGTCATGGTCGCAATGGACATTGCCCGTACGAAAGGCCACGAAGCCGAAACACGCGCAAAGGCATTACTCACTCAGGTTGGATTGGAGAAGCGTTTACATCATCGTCCTGCACAACTGTCGGGGGGTGAAAAACAGCGAGTGTCTTTTGCGCGTGCGCTTGCCAACAACCCGAAGATTATCTTCGCGGACGAACCGACTGCGAATTTGGATAGCCGTCAAAGTGAAAACCTCATGAATCTTATCCGCGAACTTCGTCAGGAACATCAGACAACGATCGCGATTGTTACGCACAACGAAGGTTTGAAGCAGAACGCTGATCGGGTAATTCAGATGAAGGATGGCCGGATTGTGTCGATGTAAAATGTGGACGTCCTAACGTAATATCGCCGATTAAGGAACAAATGGAGATTGAAAAATCATGTTCAAACCTCTGGCCAGATGTTTATTTTTCGGCATTGTACTCTGGTTGCTGTTCCCACTACATATCGCCTTCGCCCAACAAAGTAGCCTCAGATTGTGGCGAATCACCAGCGACGCCCTGAAGAATAACCTGATCGGTGATACTGAAACGCGGCCCTTTTGGGTATATTTGCCACCAAATTACGAAACGAACAAACGACGTTACCCTGTGATTTATGTGCTTCATGGATTCGGTGGAGACGCAAAAAGCCTGACCGGGAAAGTCAGGTCGGCAATGGACCGCATGATTCGAAATGGCGACATTGAAGAGATGATTGCCATCTTCGTCGATGGCTCCAATAAGTTCGGCGGCAGTCAGTATCTTAGTTCTTCAACAATTGGAGATTACGAAACGTATGTTGTCAGGGAGTTAGTCGATTTCGTTGACAGCCGTTTGCGAACAATACCCCACCGAAACAGTCGCGGAGTTACAGGCTTCTCAATGGGGGGATACGGTTCAATGCACCTCGCATTGAAATATCCAGACGTGTTTAGTGTGGTCGTCGCCCAAGCGGGAACTTACAATTTTGGCGACGAATGGATACAGCTTTTCACCGAGGTCGCGGGAAGAGTTATCGCACTCGTAGATCTTTTGAATCTATTTCCTGAAGACCGCGTTTGGAAGGAATTCGCTAAATTGTCCCTACCGATGCGAAATGGGATTGCGTATTTAGCGGCAGTCGCGCCCAATCCTGCCAATCCACCTTTCTATCTCGATTCACCCTATGAAGTTGTGTCTATCCTTCCTCTGAAGTTTCGCCGCGTCGAGAGAGTTTGGAAACTTATTACTGAGAATGACATTATTCATGAGCTAGATCGATCACTCAGTCAACCCGTGCGGTTGAACGGAATTAAGTTAGTGCATGGCAATCAGGATGAGACCGCGTTCATCAGACAGGCGCGAGCCTTGGATGGTGCGATGACTGCCCGCGGAATGGCGCATGAGTATGATGAGCATAACGGTGGACATACGTTTATCGCGGAGAAGTCGTTGCAATTTCTCTCAGATTACCTTGCACATGCTATCCCATCTCCGTGGGATGTAAATAGCGATGGTCTGGTGAACATTCTGGACCTTGTCGCCGTCGGAGCTAGATTCGGGGAGAGGATAATCACTTCACCGGCGGAGAACCCCGATGTGAACCGGGATGGGGTTGTGAATATACTAGACCTTGTTCTTGTTGCTAATCATTTCGGTCAGGAGTGAAACTGACTCGAACTGATTTTGCCCTTGTACCTTAACATACCCTCTGATATTCTATTGATATTTATTATACTCAAGGAGACATCGTCAACCACCCCCGCCGTATACGGCAGGAGCTTGTTTGTTTTCTTATGCAGGCTCGGTTGACCAGACTCAGTGCTTTGGGCACTACCTTACCGACGAATATATAGGCACTTCGGAATGCTTCACCAGTTCCGAACTCTGCGGCATATAGTTAAAAGGACTTTTGGGGTATGGGACAGTGTTATATGCAATAAACCGTTGGATAAGTTTGTCGAGGTGACCTTTACCTGCGAAAGCAGTAGTGGTTTAGGGGGGGGCCATCCTAAAAGTAAAATCCCCCCACTTTTCACAAAGGAGCGCGGACTGGGCCCCGCCATAAATGACGGGGTTTCCGCCGCGAAGATTCTATGAACCGGAATAAACATGCTGCAGTATTTGGAATTTTCTTATTCTTAATTACTTTGCCGATTTATGGCCAAAACGATAACCCACAACTCTACGGCGATCCGCCTGACCTTGACGAGGTTTTCTTGAAGCAGAGCGGACTCTCAGGGATAGGATTAACTCTCATCGACGGCGATCCGCTCTATCGGGTGCAGTTACAACCGGATGTAGACCTCGGCAAGATTGGTGTCGGGCTAGATGTTGTCTTGTTGTACAATCCAGACGCCGACGATGATGAAGATAAAATCCTCGCGGAAGATGGCGAAAAGTGGGATAATTTAAGCACCTTCCTGCGAGTGGTTCGCTATGTCCGCTACGGACACGTTGCCGATCCATTCTATGCACGCTTCGGAGAACTGGACTACGTAACGATCGGTCATGGATTCATCATGTCTGGCTATTCCAACTACGATCGGCGTGGCTTGCGTCTGAATCTGAGCAACAAGACTAAAAAATTTGGCGTGGAAACGATGATCAACAACCTCGGAGATCCAACGATATTTGGTGGACGTGCGTACATTCGCCCGTTGCAAAGAGAAGGGGCTCCACCAATTATCAACCGGCTCGAATTCGGCGTAACCTATTTGACAGACATCGATCCTGTTCCGACAGTCGAAGACGAAGATCCATTGATTGCCTTAGGAGTTGATGTTGGGCTTCCGCTCATTGAGAACCGACTGCTGCGCTTGACGCTTTACGACGATTTGGCTTTCCTCAACACTAAACTGAAAACGGACAATTCCGGCGAAACTGAAACTGCAACAGGAAACGCCGTTGGTCTTGGTCTATCGATCTCTAAGGCATTGTTCAAGGTGGAGTATCGCACCTTTGGCGACGGGTTTCAGCCGACGGTATTTGATTATACGTACGAGGCTGTCCGAGGAGATGAGACGGTATTTCTCGGATTGGAGGATACCGATGACGGCGAGGCAAAACGCGGATACTTCTCAATGGTGGCTTGGCAACCTGTCGCAAAGGTGGATTTCTTGGCAACTTTTGAGGACTATAATAACTCCGAACCGAAGCTGTATGCCGGAATCACTGAATCCGGTTTAGTGGATCGGATGTCATTCCGTGCGTTCTACACAAAGCGTAATATTGGCTTGTCTTACAACGATCCAACAAAAGAGGATCCAGATCACAAAACAGACCCAGGCTTCTTTGAAGATCTCTTCCGGCTTGATGGTAAATCTGCCTTTATCGTGCGAATTGGATACGAAATACTTCCCTCGTTTGAAGTCGCGATTGTTCGTGAGTACCGCTTCCAACAGGTGGAAACGGATGACGGTGAAACTCGTTTTGAGCCTATCCAGAAGACTTCGTTTGAGGCAGGCTTTTTATTCAGTTTCTGAGAAATTTCGACTGCGATCACTTCAACAGCACCCACTGATAATGATGTTTAGGAGTCGATGTTTTTGTGTGTTTGATTCGGAGATTTAGGTGC
>JADFGN010000516.1 GCA_022567695.1 Candidatus Poribacteria bacterium
TCGTACACCACCCGACTCTCAACGGCATAAAGCACCGCCGTTAAATTTACACTTTCGACGCCTTCCGCCTCCTGCACGCCACTATGGCTGAATACCAGAATACCTTGACGCTTGTTAGACTTGACAATCTCAGCTCCGTGCTTGACAATCAGCAATGTGACCTCCGCTGTCGTCGTTCGCGTTATGTGATATTGTAAGTTCGTTGTCGCCCAATTCTTCGTCCCTTCGAGAATGATGATGATTTCATCAAGCGGTTGCGGTTCAGCTACATGCATTACAGCGTTATACTCTCCTTGATACCCACTGCAACCCAGATGGCACAATAGAAAAACCAAGACCAAATTCGACTTTCTCATGCTCACTTTAGTCTCCTTTTCTCATTTGAGACGAACACCGATGGCGATTGGTTAAAAGAGACCGTTTTTCAGTCGATGTCATTAACACACTTCAGTCCAAAAATATGAATTCATTCAAATTCAGCGCTAACAACGCAAATCGCTCCAGAGCGACATCTGGACTAACACCGTGATCGCCTTGAAGTTCCTGTATGAACTGAAGTCCTTGATCGACCTCTTCCGGTTCGGGTTCACGACACAGCACCAGCCGAAGACCAAATCGGACCTGATCTTCGATCGTCACTCCGCCTTCCCACCGCATTCGATTTGCGAATGCCTCCGCCCGATCGTTGATAAATCTTCCATTGAGCATTGTCAGCGATTGCGTGGGCACGATTGTCGAAAAACGAACCGGACACGTCGAATCGGTATTCGCTTGGTCGAATTGGTTCAGAATTGGAACGAGCAGCGAGCGCTTGACTTTGACATAGATGCTCCGCCGATTTGCCTCTTCTGGCGGCGATTTTCCCCAAACGCTTGTTGGCATTGAAGAGGTCGTCAATACGGTTTGCGGAATTTCAGGGTAAACACTCGGTCCCCACATTTTGAGGTTCAGTTCTCCAGTAACCCACAGAATCGTATCGCGGATTTCCTCGGCAGTCAGACGGCGCATATTAAACCGCCAGAAATGCTCATTATTGGCATCCTGTACAAGCGCCTGCTCAACCCCCTCTGAGGACATCTGATAAGTATTGGAGGTCATTATCAGCTTGTGCATTGTCTTTAATCGCCAACCGCTCGCGATGAATTCTCGCGCTAACCAGTCGAGGAGTTGGGGGTGTGTCGGTTGTGTGCCAAACTTGCCGAAATCATTGGTCGTTCGCACGATACCCCGTCCGAAGTGATATTGCCAGATACGGTTGACAATCACTCTCACGGTCATGGGATTCTCCGGATCTGCAATCCATTCTGCGAGGACACGCCTTTTGCCGGAGGATTTTGCATCTTTCGCCATTGACGAGATTTCCACAAAAGGCGGATTTAGAACCGCCGGGAATGCGGGTTGGACTTCGCGGCCGACGAGGTGGGGATTACCACGTCGAAGGATATGTGTCGGCGTTTGTCCCTGTTCTGCGATTGCGAGTGCTTGATGTTCGTAAATGATGCGATTTCTTCGGCTTTCATCGCGTTGCTTCTTGAGCGCGTCGTACTCTTCAACAAGCTCCTTCAGTGGTTCGTGTGTATTGATTTCTTTTTCATGGGCTTTGACGAGTTCTTGAAGTGTTTTAGACCACCGGTTTTCAACCAAGGCCAGGTCAATATACTGGCCACCATCGGTTTGGACACAGTGGACGGCAATCACATGTCGTCCGGTTTTTAGGCCGTCGTGCACCTCTTCTCCTAACCGATATGTTTCATAATTTGTCGTGAATCCACGCCTTCGGAAAATCTGTTTGCCGCCGAGATAAACCCAAACATCGTCGTCATGGTGGAGATCTAGATGCATTGCCGTGGGAAGCGTCGTCAACGTGAATTCTTTACGTAACCAAATGTCCGATGTTTTCCACTCCGTGCGTACGACAGCACCGAGCGTTCCTTCTGTCCCAAAACCGCCGACACCTTGCAACCATCCGGAATCGTCAAAATCTGGCTTCATCCAGTCCTCAGCGGGTTTTTCAAAGGTATAGTCCCAAGTCTGACCAACATGGCGCGAATCTGGAATTATGGTGTCCATTATCGATAACAAATAGTTCTCAAAATGGGGGCCATCCCACTGGACTTCGAGATGCGGTATCTCAGAATCTTTGTTGAAGAATTCGAGGCGTATCGGGATTTTGCCTTTCGTGAGCTCGATTGTGCCGGTGTGCCGTCCTCCCTCGGTGCTGACGTTCTCCGCGATCGATATACCATTCACGAACAGTCGCGACCCACCGCGCGAGTCGATGTAGAATGTATACGCGCCGTCCTCTGGCACAGTAAGTTTTGCTACAAACACCAATCCAATTTCTGTCGGGCGGCTTGCGGGGCGAAGCGAAAAATAGCCTTGTGCGATGGGACCGGATGCATCCGGCTGAAATTCGTCAAAACTGTCAGGGAGTTTATCCCACGTTTGCCGATAGAAGCGATAGGTCAAATCTGTCATGTACGCCGTTGTGTGGTAATTTGCCATAATTTCCGGTTCGGCGCTGGTGAACTCTATTTTGAAATTCTCCTGCTTCTCGAACATCTCGTCTTGGAGCTTCTGTTCGGCGAGTTCCTTTTCCGCAACTTCTTGAGCGTGTTCGGCGCGTTGCTCCGGCGTACCTATGTCAACAAGCGGTTCACGACTGTGAGGCGTGATGTCGTGGAAGAAAGCGAGCAGGCTGTAATAATCCTTCGTGGAAATCGGATCGATTTTGTGGTCGTGACATCGCGCACAACCAATCGTCATGCCGAGCATCACCTGACCCGTCGTCGAAACAATGTCGTCGAGATAATCGTACCGTGCGAGTTTGCGATCGGCGGGTTCATCGTCCCAGACACCGAGTCGTTGATAGCCTGTGGCGATGATAGTTTCAGTCGTTACCACGTCGAGTTCATCACCGGCGAGCTGCTCTTTGATGAATTGATTGTAGGGCTTGTCTGTGTTAAAGGAATCAATGACATAGTCACGGTATCTCCACGCGAAGGGTTTATCCGAATCTCGCTCATAGCCGTTTGTCTCCGCATACCGAACAAGGTCTAGCCAGTGCCGTCCCCATTTTTCCCCATATCGCGGAGACGCCAGAAGTTTGTCAAGCAACTTCTCGTAAGCATTCGGTGAGGTATCGTTCAAGAACGCTTCCACCGCGTCCGGCGAAGGCGGTAAGCCAGTGAGGTCATAGTATCCGCGACGGATGAGTGTAAGCTTGCTGGCGGTGGCAACGGGCGTTAAACCGTTTTCCTCCAGGTTCGCAAGAATAAAGGCATCGATCGGATTTTTTACCCAATTCGGATTCTGGAGCGAAGGCACTTTGGGGCGATTGACCGGGAGATACGCCCAATAATCAACACCGGTTTCAGGGATGGGTTCAACGCCTGTGGTGGTATAGGGAATGCCCATGTAGACCCACTTTGCCAGTGTTTCGATCTGTGTGTCATTCAATCTACCATCCGGCGGCATCTCTGCTGTCTCTTGACGATAGCCAATCATTTCAAGCAAGAAACTCTGTGCAGGATTTTCTAACGACACGGCCGGGCCTGAATCTCCACCTTCGAGGATGTTCTCCCGGTTCGTTAAGCGGAGTCCGCCCTTTATCTCCTTACCTGCACCGTGGCATCGGAAGCAGTTCTGTTCGAGAATCGACTTGACCTGCGTGTCGAAGAAATCGATCGGCTCGTCTACGCTCAAGTCCTGTGAAAAAACAGGTCTGAAAGAAGAGAGGAAAACGAAGGCCAAGATGAGGAAAAGTTTTACAGCTCTGCCGTGCATAGTCATCTCCTAGTCATTCGCATTTTCCAGATTTCTGTTTACTCTTCTGTCCCAAATTTAATTGCCATCTCATGTCGGTAAGTTTCGCCGGGTCTCAGGATAATCGAATCCCAGCCCTCTCTTCCCTCTTTGTTGATGGCATCGGGATAATGTTGCGTTTCAAGACAGAATCCACCGTGCTTGTTGTAGACAGCACCGCCTTTGCCTATCACCGTTCCGTCAAGGAAATTGCCGGAATAAAATTGAACGCCGGGTTGGTTTGTATGAATTTCCATCGTTCGCCCAGACTTCGGCGCTTTCACGCTCGCAACGAGTTTCATTTCGTCTGATTTGCCGTTAAGTACAAAGTTAATATCATAACCACCTGGGTCATCTTGTCCATTGCCCGAAAGTTTCGCAATATCAGCACCAATTGCTTTCGATTGGGTAAAATCGAACGGCGTTCCTACGACACTGACGATTTCGCCCGTCGGAATCAACGTCCCATCAACCGGCGTGTAGTTGTTCGCATTGAGGGTCAAATCATGTCCCAGGATGTCGCCAGAATCGTGTCCGGCTAAATTCCAGTAGGTGTGGTGCGCGAGATTAACAATCGTTGGGGCATCGGTTGTGGCAGACATTTCGATTTTCAGCGTATCATCATCAGTGAGCGTATACGTCACCGTCGTTGTCAGGTTACCTGGATAGCCCTCTTCGCCATCAGGACTCACGTATGTCAAAGTCAACGAGTTTTTCGTCGCATTCGTAACATCCCAAACTTTCTTATCAAAGCCTTTTTCGCCGCCGTGCAGGTGATTCGGCCCGTTATTTGTGGCAAGTGAATATTCTACCTCACCGAGTGTAAATTTGCCATTCGCGATACGATTTGCCACGCGGCCAGCGGTGCATCCAAAGTAAGGATGGCCAGCGAGATAACCATCAAGATTATCAAAACCGAGTACGATATCCGCCATCTTACCGTCGCGGTCAGGCACGTGCAATTCGGTGATAATTGTACCATAATTCGTAACTTTCGCAACGAGTCCATTTTTATTCGTCAACGTATACAAATACACAGCTTTTCCATCGACTTGGCCCCAGTCTGCTTTTAGTACCTCACTCATCGCTTGTTTGGTAAAACTCATAATTGCCAACACAGACAATGCTGCTGTGAACACTCTCAGAACATAATTTTTGGACTTATCCATAATTGTACTCCTTGCATGATTTGAATCAACTGAGGGGTGGTCATAATTCTGTGGGAGAGGCTTCCCAGCCTCGATTTCTTTCTCCCCGCTTGCGGGGCTGGGGGTCTTCGATAATAATGACCACCCCTGAATCAACTAATCGACATTTCAACATTTGCTTTTCGGAACAGACGTAAGCATGATAGCATATAATGTAAATTTGGGCAATATCTTAGTGACGATAAATTCCGTCATCGGACTATATTCTCTCTTCAGAGGAATTAATCTCGTTCATAGCTATGCGCATTCATTCTATCACAGCGGTTTCGTTATCCCTAACTTTTTCAACATCTTACCTGAATCCGCCGAAAAGTAGCACAAAAAAGTTTCGTAATTGGCGATCGGAATTCTCA
>JADFGN010000517.1 GCA_022567695.1 Candidatus Poribacteria bacterium
GTGGCTTTTTTGGGGAACGGAATCTATTGGATTCAATCAATACCGCTGAAGGGAGGGGTCAATCTCTTGAGCCCATCGATCAATTCCACCGACCAAACTTTTAACTCGCTTAAATCCAAGCTGTTGCAGAAAATAAGCCGCGTCTAGGCTACGCAATCCCCGATGGGAATAAATCACGATTTCAGCGTAAGGGTTCAACTCAGATGCGCGTCGTGGCAGCTCTCCCCAAGAAATCCACTTTGCGCCATCAATATAAACAGATCGATATTCCCACTCTTCTCGAACATCGAGTAAAATAATCCCTTTTCCCTCATCGATCATACGTTTCAAATTCTGAGGATGGATGGCATATTCGTCGGGGTTGAAAGGGAGAATAGCTTCCTCTGCGCTTGGGACTGCTTTCGGTAGGCGACTTTTAGCCGAATGTGTGACATGCTTTTCAAGGAGTTCTTGAAGTGCTTTTTTGATACCCTTCAGCATGGGTCATATCTCCTTAATATCGGAATACACAATGGGGATGGTTGATTGCGAAATAGTGCCTCAATTATAATCGAATGGCTTTAGAAATGTCAAGGGTTAGATCGTTAAAATGTCGCACTTATTCCCAATGTCGGAACGATCGGAAAAAGCGGCTCATCACTCACATCACAGCCAATAATTGCATTTGTATCTTCGTCGCGAATTTGGCTAAATGCACGTTCATGAACGTTTGAGCGGTTGTAAAGGTTTAGTACTTGAACGTACCAAGTGAGATTCCAACTTCTGTGAAAGCTTGTTTTGGTAAACCGTAGATCAAGACTATGATAAGGAGGAAGGCGTTGGGAATTTGTGGAACCCAATTGGCGATCACATGTCAAGTTACCATCAGGCAGAGTAACGATTGTATGTGTTAATTCCGTTGTCGGATTGCCCGTATGAAAACGCCATGTGGTGTGTAGATGCCAACCTTGTGAGAGTTGGTAACTTCCGTTGAGGGCGATTGTATGGCGTTGATCAAACTCACGGAAGAATTCCTCATCCCCTGACTGTTCCTTCGCAATAGCATAGGCGTATCCCAAGCTCCATGTCAATTGATCAGAAACGGCACGGCTCATAAGAAGATCAAATCCCTTCACGTTGCCTGAATCCGGATTCGTAAAGATCTGTGTCTGCCTCCCAAAGTCTCGGATCTGCCCGGCGAGATTTTCCAGCGTTTTATAATAGCCTTCCGCGCGGATGAGGAAGTTTCCTCTTAAAGCGTATTCCGCACCGATAACGTAGTGTGTCGCTTCCTCTGCCCTACCAACGCTGTCAATCTCATCTTCAACGGGAATTGTCAGCAATTCGATTGGTTGATGATAAAGCCCCCACGCACCACGCAAGACCAAGTTTTCGATTGGCTTGACAGCCAGTGCGATTCGTGGGCTCACTTCATACTTCTGCACCCCGGAACGACGATAATCCTGTATCAGGTAGCGCCCTCCGACATTGACTGCCAGCATCGGGTGTATCTGCCATTCATCCTGAAGATAGGCTTTGACCTCGTTGCCGCTGTCATCAACTTTCGCCGTGATACGGTCATATTGATCGATTCCGGCGCGCCGCTCACGAATATCATAATCGTATTCTGCTGTTGACCAACGCCATTCGACGCCACCACGGATGGTGTGCGTTTTGAGGATTTGCGCTGTAACTTCCCCTTTCGCACCGATAAATCCCAACTCTCGTTCGTCGAGGCCACTCCCTTTCTGCCGATCGCGGGTCGCTATGCCGTTAAAGACGAATAGATCTGACCAGATGCGCTCGCTGAAAAAGTGACGCCACTTTGTCCAGATTATCGCATTCTGATAGGTCGATCGGAGATCGTTTTCGTCATCGTCTTCATCGATAAGATTTTTATCCCAAGCGTAGAGTCCGTTTAGGGTGAGCTTGTCTCTATCGGTGAAGTCATAGGCAATTTTGCCATAGAGGTCTGCATATTGGGGTTTCAACTCCTCGTCAGCGTCGATTAACGCCAAGATGAGGTCTACGTAGCCGCGCCGCGCCGAGAGCAACCACGAACCCTTTTCGGACAGGGGGCCTTCTAGCAGGGTATGCGCATTGATTAAATCAATGCCGAAATTCATCCCGAATCCTTCTCGGCTTCCCTCTTTTGCTGTGATGTCAAACACGCCGGACATCTTATCCCCATATTCGGCGGGAAAGCCACCCATCAGTAGATCGGCACGACGGACCAACCCCAGATCGATAATGGAGATTGCACCTCCAAAATCTTGAAGATGATACGGCTCAAACAACTCCATCCCATCCAATCGTACAAGAATCTCATCCTTTTCGCCACCACGCACGTTGAAGCGAGCACTGAAATCATTGGACACAACGCCGGGAAATACTTGTGCTGCACGCGCTATATCGTTGTCTATGAGCGGAAATAGGTCGATCTCCTTTTTCGATAGTGAAAGTGTAGATTGTGTCCCTTCGCGAATCGTGAACTTGCCGGGGGTCACTGTGATTTCGCGGAGTTGAATCGGTTCTGAATTGTCTTGTGCAGAGACGATGTTTCGGAAAAGCAAAAGGGAGAAAATCAGAAGGAGAAACACAAGCAAGCGAGGAAATGAGCGACAGAGAGAATTGTTCATTGGTATCCTATTGATTCGGATGCCTATTATCTTAAAACCACGGCAGTTTTCTTTGATAGTTTCAGTGTTTTCATGAGCTAACTCAAACTTCCTTTCAACCACTTTTCGACCCGCGCCAATTTCTGCTCATCCATGCTGACGACGCTTGCTTCATTCGGGAACACACCATTTTCGACCTCTTCCTTGTATTGGCATATTGCCTGAAAAGTCAGATTTTGGTAGTTCTGATACTTCTTCGCGTGCCTCAAGTCTAATGCCGTTATTCCCAACATGTCATTGATTACAAGCACTTGACCATCGCAGAACTTGCCGGCCCCGATTCCAATTGTGGGAATACTTAATTTCTCGGTAATGATCTTGCTAACTTCCTCAGAGACCATTTCAAGAACGATCATCTTTGCACCAGCGTTCTCTAGCGTCAACGCGCTCTGAATCAAGGCTTTCGCTTTGGAAAAAGTGACGCCGTGTGTCCACGCTCTGGAGTGGATTTGAGGATTGTAACCGATGTGAGCACAAACTTCGATGTTATTTTCGGCCAATATTTTGATAACCTCCTCCTTTTCACTCCACCCTTCCAGCTTGACGCCATCAGCACCGTGTGATAGGAAAGTCGTTGCATTTTCTAACGCGATCTTCGGAGTATCATAGGACTTGTACGGCATGTCAACGAGGAGATAGGCATGGGTCACGCCTCGACGGACAGCTTTTAGGTGATGAATCATATTCTCCATCGTGACTTCAGTTGCGCTTTCATACCCCAGGACATTCGTCCCGACGCTATCAGCAACAAAGATGATGTCAATTCCAGCCTTGTCTTCTAGGAGTGCCGTTGGGTAGTCATAGCAGGTCAACATCGTGATTTTTTGATGTGCCTGCTTTTTTGACATCAGGAAATCGATATCTCTGTCCACAATATCTTCTCCTCTCTCAAATGAGGGAATTTCATCAATTCGCAAGTACCCTCGCCAGTGTCTGTCCGATGGTTGCAGGGCTTTCGGCGACAGCGATGCCGGCGGCTTCGAGTGCGGTGATTTTCTCCGCTGCCGTGCCTTGTCCGCCTGAGATGATTGCGCCGGCATGCCCCATCCGCTTCCCCTTCGGCGCGGTTTGGCCCGCGATAAAGCCGACGACAGGTTTGCTCATGTTTGCCCTCACGAATTCCGCCGCAGTTTCCTCCGCCGTTCCACCGATTTCGCCGATCATGATTGCGGCTTCTGTCTTCGGGTCATCCTCAAACATCGACAAGATATCAACAAAATTAGTACCATTAATCGGATCGCCGCCGATACCGACGCAAGTGGATTGTCCAAGGCCGAGCTTCGTCACCTGGTCCACGGCTTCGTAGGTCAACGTCCCGCTACGGGAGACGATGCCAATCTTTCCGCGTTGGTGGATATAACCGGGCATGATGCCAATTTTACATTCGCCGGGCGTGATAACGCCGGGACAATTCGGGCCGATGAGCCGTGTCGGTTTTCCCTCTAAGAAGCGTTTGACTTTGACCATGTCAAGGACGGGGATGCCTTCTGTGATACAGATAATTAACCTCAATCCTGCATCAGCCGCTTCCATGATTGCATCCGCTGCAAATCCTGCCGGGACATAAATCATTGATGTATCCGCTCCCGTTGCTTCAACGGCTTGAGCCACCGTATCAAACACCGGGATGCCTTCGAAATCCGACCCCCCTTTGCCGGGCGTCACACCGCCAACAATCTGCGTACCGTAAGCAACGCATTGTTGGGTATGAAACCCTCCGGCTCGGCCGGTGATTCCCTGAACGATTACTTTCGTCTCTTTATTTACAAGAATGCTCATTTGAATTTAACTCCTTAGCTAAGACGCAAGGCAATCTAATATAAGAGCATCTAACTCCATTGCCATTTCCTCAATTTTTCGTGCCATCTCTGGTTGATGTGGGGTGAGGGATTCGGCGACATTCTTTGTAATTTGGGGTAACACATAGAGATCTTGCACGATCTCTTTATCAATATATGAAATCCCTCCCCAGGCCTCTGCTAATTCTTTCAACGCTTCACATAAGGGGCGATACTCATTTTGGTCAATCACCATTTCAGTTCTTAACAGGTCTATGAACCTGCTATTAAGAATTTTGGCCTTAAGTTTTTCGTTCATTATTCTCCTCCACAATATCGATTATTGCCTCTGCACTAACAATTTCGGAGATAAGGACTTCTTGATGTTTAATTGCAAAATTGACAGTTCTGGGGTGTTTTAAACTTTGTTCAGCCAATTCCCGGGTTGAAACATCAAGAACAGAAGATTGAACTTGTGATAAATCTATGGCAACTATGGGACCGAGAGGTTTTGTGTTCCCATGTGTGGCGAAAAATCTAGCCGATTCCAGGCTGCGTGTCGTAGAAATCCAAGGATTGCTTGGGTGTTTTACGCCCATAACATGTTGAGTCGGAGTTGTACGACCTCCTAAAGGTCTGAGAATTCCTTGTCCCGCTTGAATTGTCTCAAGTTCGCCCTTCCGAAGCGCCCTGTATACAATATTCTCACTCTTGGCTCTCTGTCCAGTCGCTTCAAGCAAATTTAACCTCGTTTTACGCCGAGTCCATCTTTTCAATACGCCCGTGAAAAGATAGCAACCTCTTTCGCGGGTCTGCCCGTTACAGCACACTTCCCTTCTCCGTCCTGCCCATCCAACGGAATACAACGAATCGTCGCGCCAGTTTCCTCTTTGACTCTGGCTTCCTC
>JADFGN010000046.1 GCA_022567695.1 Candidatus Poribacteria bacterium
ATATCCTTGCACGAGGCTCTACCCATCTGGCATACGCGAAACCGCGTTTTGTCGATCATCAGCCTTTGGCATAATCATAACTTGGAGGATTGCCATGTTGTCTTTGATTCGGCCGTTTATTCTCCTGAAAGTATGTATAATCATTATATTATCTACGTCAAGTCCACTTAGAGCGGCGGAAGAAGAAAGTCACAATATTCCTGAAACGCCGGAGGAGTATCTTAAGGAGAATGGACTGAAAAGTCATTACGATATTGATAGCAATCGGGTGGTACTTTATTATGACTCACAGGGCAAGCTTTTGGCTCATCCCGAATCCTACGAAACACCATTAACAGACTTCGACGAAGATGATCTTTTTGAAGTTCATATTGTCCACGCGCTGACCGAAGATGAAGAAGAAAACCGCTACAGAATCGGTTTCAAACCGCTATCCGATAGCGATAGGCGGTCATGGACAGATCTTTTAAGTTTTGTGCCGCCCGCGCTTTCCATTGCTGGTCTGAAGATTCCTACTGAAAAACTCATGGCTTATGCGAAAAGAGGTAAAAACGACGGTGAACCGTATTGGACGGAGACGGTGGAAATTCAAGGTCCCTTTGACGCTGGGACTTATGCCCTTGAGATCTATAATGTGGATGCCCTCGAAGAAACATCAACGAAACTTGAGATGAACCAGATAAGAATCAATCCGCTGCTCCACTTTGGTCTTCAATTTGGACTGATCGCTAGTTTCTTAACCGATCCGGATGAGTACAAAATCGCACGCCTCCAGGGAACTTCATACAATACAATCGTTTCAAGTAGCGGATTGGTACGCGGTATTCCGACGATCAATGTTGTTATATATGATTGGTTTCTAAATCGCGGACGTCGGGATAGAAATAAAGATTTCGGCGGGATTTTTCCAACGGTGGGGATCGGGTTGCAAAAACCGCAAGAGAATTTCTTTGCCGGCGTCATTTGGGAAGCGTCCCGTATTGTAAGCATCAACGCCGGCGCACACTTTGGCAAAGCTGCTCGCCTTTCTGAAGAATTCGAGCTTGGTGAAGATGTGCTGTGGGAGGATTCGACGCTTATCAATAGAACGGACAATACGATCAAATTCTCCAAAGAATGGCAGGTGAATGGCTACGTTGGCGCGACGATTGACGTCGGATTCCTTCTCGATTTCCTGCTTCGATGATTAAAGGCATCGGCAGTTTCAAGTTTATCATTGTTGTTCGATTTGAGGTAACTCCGGTTCTACTTGCGGAGGTATGGGTTCTTTGATGTCGATGAAAACCGTATTCGCCGCGGTTCCGCGCTTGCCATCCGTTGCCGTCACGGTAATCTGATAGACCCCAGCGTTTTGCGTTTTTAACCTTATCCGCTCGCCCATTTCTACACCCTCAAACACCTCATTGGTCACATCAAGCGTATTCAACTTCGCCTGCCATGAATAAGAGAGCGCATCTCCATCTGTGTCTTCCGCGCTTGCTGTTAACTCAATGACACTATCAATCGATAAGACGCCGAGGATGGAGATACCTCCGATAAATTCAGGTGGTGTGTTGACGTGGAGTTGCAGGAAGGTTTTATCCTTTCCGCCGCGTCCATCACTAACCGTTGTTTCGACAGCATAAATGCCACCGCCGCTGGCTTGAAAAAATACAGTATTTGTCGAAGAAAGGCTGCTGCGGAGAACCGTGTCCGTGATTTCCTGATTTCCATTAAGTAGAACACGCCATGTGTATTTCAATGCAGGTTGGTCATTCTCATCTTCATCGACGGCGGTAGCAGCGATTTCGACGGTCTCACCCACAAGGAAAAACGGCTGATCGGCAGGCAACGGCGGCTCAAGTGAAAAGGGTTGGGCATTAAAAACGGGGGCTTGATTCTCCCTTGCGACTGTGATAACAAGTGAACTTTCTACCGGGTCGCGGTCAGAATCATCACTGATTTTGACGGAAATCGTGAATTCTCCCTCGTCAACGCTTTGGAAAGTGTGCCTTTCTGGTGACGACTCTTGTGGGGTAAGTACGCCGGAGACTTCTTCCCCCAAACTGTTTTTTGCAGACCACTCGTACTTGAGCTTCGCATCCAGGATGGAAGGATTGGCGACCAATGTTGCTTGTTCCCCAACCGGAAGCGGCTGTTTTCCGATGACAATAATCGGAGGGAATCGGAACTCAAGCGGTAAGGTTTCCACCGATTCACTGACAGTAAGCGTTCTTGTGACAGTAACCGTTTCCCCCTTACTATCAACTACACTCACCGCTACATGATAATTTCCGGTTTGGGTAGGTAAGAATTTCACTCGATTGCTGAGTCGTGGTTGAGAAATAGATTGCCCATTCTGGAGTTGCGCTTCTATAGAGCTGAGTGGCTCAATCGAAACCACATTTTCTGCAATCTTCACTTCCCAGAAGAAACGGAGTTCATCATCATCTGTGTCCGTCGCGTCTGTTTCCAACGCAACCCACATGTTTATGGCGGGATTTTCAGGCGTGACTTGGATTGCTTCTCCATTAATCGGCTGGATTTCAGGCGGTGTATTAGGCGTCTCAGAATCGAAGACATCGCAAGAGACAATAAACGCACAGATTGAGAAGATCAAGGCAGAGCAGATTGCTGTAGAATTGAATGATTGATTCTCTTTCATTCAGTTGCTCACTCCAATGGCTTGACATCTACCACCACAGTTGCAGTCGCCCAGGTAGCCCTTGACCTGACACGCTTGGCTCGTGTTTTTTCCGGATCTGTTTCCTCGCTACCGTGCAGGACATCGCTCAACATGTCATACAGCGGGTCGTCTGCGCCTCGCGTCTTTCCACGCATTTTTTCATCCATACCCGTCGTGGGGGCTTCGATGAGTGGACTAAAGTCAGTAAACTCACTTGTGGCAATTACTTTAATCTGGCTCCGACCCACATCTGTTGTGCCATCCACTTCAATGCCCGCTTCGTCGAGTTCGTAGGCTTCACCAGGTTTTATCGGCGTTGGGTCATCTTCGGGAAGTGGGTAGAAAAGCTCGATGTCACCCTTGGGATTGATGTAGAAGATGCTGACGTATAGCGGCTTCCGTGCTTGATTCGTAAACGTCAATGTCAGCATATCGCCGTCTTGTAGCAACAGCACCCCATTATTTTTCGGGCGTTCGACTTGCATTTCTCCTTCATAGACCTTCGGCTCCACCTTAATCTTCTCCTCATTGTATGCTAGCCCCATCAAGCGATTCACTCGTGCGAGGTAGAACAGGTTCTCGGTGAGCATTTCGGCACCCTTCTCAATATCTCCGGCGTTGATGAAACGGAGGGCATCTCCACCTTCACCAGTGACCATGTCGGGCAAGGCTTGAGGTGGATAGATTCCCAAGGTTTTCTCTGTCGGATTATAATAAACAGCAACCGTGTAATCGTTGCCTTCCTTATCGAGGCTCAACTGCTTACTCTCAGACAGTCCCTCCAATTTCGCTCGAATCGCATCCGGCAGATTCTCTCCGGGGTAAACCACATAGTCCGTCATCTGTACTCTGACTAACTTGGCTTTCGCTGTGCTGGGCAATCTGCCTTTCTTCGCCAACACAACTGTTGAAGTCAATGATGAAACGATTTTGGCAGTCCCTCTCACCAGTTCGTTCTCTTCATTTCTCAGGTCCGCAAGCGTGGGATAAAAGATGAAAATCGACTCCTTAGTCACTCCGTGCAATTCCCCCATCGTCAACTTCACCTTTCTTCCTCTCTGTGTGCCGAGGCGAATTTCGGCGTAAATCGGCACAGACTTGGCTCCACCTTCAAGGAAGGGTTCGTGAACTTTGCCATAGCTCGCATGAAATTGTGGCATTTGTGTTCGATTAAATCCGCGTTTGTTAAATTCAAGACAGATCTTCTCATAAAAGTCATGGTAACTGGTTTGGGGGGCTATTGTAGGCAACAACTGCCGGAGAATATAGGTAAACCTGCCACAGGGGTTTCCATCATCATCCTTGTACTCGCTGGCGAATTGCGTATCGAGGCAAGCGGTGTATGCCACGAATCCCGAAAGCGGTTCATTTTCGCTGTGATTTCCGCGCGTTTTCAATCCGGGGAACAGGTCATCTTGAGGGCCTGGGGCGAGTTTTTTCCGATTCACCCGTCGGACCTTCACACCCGAGCGGTGCAAACTACCGGAGTGACATGAATCTGAGATTAATACCACTTGTGCATCCAATTCCGTCAATTGCCGATAGAGCGTCTGAAGTTCGTCATCTCGGATGTCGTTTTCGCCATCCCACGAACTGTCGTGGGCAACCCATGTTTCGTCTTTACCATCGGCCTCATCCCCGTCTTGGTCTTTGACCTGTGAACCGTGTCCAGCATAACAGATGAGCACGGAGATCTTGTCCTTTGTTTGCGTTTTGCCAAACTTCACCTGTTTGATAAGGGACTTGAACGTGTCACCAATTCCCTGACGGGTGGCCGCGGCATTGGTGAGCATCGCGTAGCGTTTGAAACCGAATCGATGGACAAACAGTTCCTTGAGTTTCTGAACATCATTGACGCACCCATCCAGATTACCGTTTTTGAGATTGGGGTAGTGATCGATACCGATAAAAATTGCGAATCGATTGTAAGGGGCATCACCCCCTTCGGGGAAATCTTCGCGGACGGCTTTGAATAGATTGGCTTGAGCGAGATTACAAAAGAGAATAAAAATCAGAAGTGGATAAAGTCGATTTTTCAAAGCAACTGTGCAGACGATCTTCATAAAATACCTCTTTTTCGTTCTCAGACGAAAGAAGGGAGTGGAGATGATTCAAGATCGAGATGGTGTTTACTAGCGGAAGCAGTATCGTTCGGCTTGGAAGGACGCTTTCAATGGCTCAGAAGCAGATTAATCCGCGTGCGACTTCCCCATTCAGCATCGCAGTAAAGGCCTCATTCACTTCCTCTAACCGATAGGTTCGGGTAATGAGTTCATCCAATTTAAGCACTCCCGCCTTGTAGAGAGCGAGCAGACGGGGCATGTCATATCGAGGTCGTGCAGAACCATAATTACTGCCCATCACCGTTTTCTCTCCCCAAAACACAACGCCAGCGTCAAAAGACACCGGCTCACGGGGCGGTGCGCCGATCCAGATTGCCTTCCCGCGATTGCGGATGGCATGTATTACCTGTTCGTAGGTTGTACGGGTCCCAATCGCTTCAAATGCATAATCGGCACCCAATCCGTCCGTTAGGTCTTTGATTGCTGAGATTGGATCGACCTCGCTGGCATTAATTGTGTGCGTTGCCCCAAACTGCCGAGCAAACTCCAGCTTCGTGTCCAATAGATCGACAGCAATGATCTTCTCTGCACCGGCAATGACCGCACCTTGAATCACGTTCAAGCCAATGCCGCCAGCACCAAAAACCACAACGCTCGTGCCCGGACGAACCTCGGCGGTATTGATCACTGCGCAAACGCCAGTGGTGACGCTACATCCAACCAACGCGGCTTTCTCCAACGAAATATCTTTGTCAATGGGAATCGCGCATTCTTGAGGAATTACGCTATATTCAGCGAAGGACGCAACCATAGCAAAATGGTGAATGGACTTGCCGTTCTTCTTGTAGCGAGTTGTGCCATCGAGAAGATTTCCTCGCCCACCCTTTCTGGCATTGAGGCAGAGATTGGCGTAGCCCTGAGAGCAGTAGATACAGTGACCACAAGACGGCACCCACGAAAGGATGACATGGTCTCCCGGCTTGACCAAAGTCACGCCGCTCCCGATCTCCTCAACGATGCCCGCACCTTCATCTCCCAACACGACGGGAAGGGGCGTGTCGAGCATACCGGTAACGGCGTGGTAACAGCTATGGCAAACGCCCGTTGCTGCGACCTTGACCACAACTTCTCCTTCTTTGGGACCTTCCATTTCAATATCTTCGACGATAACAGGATGATTCAATTCATATAAGACAGCAGCTTTCATGTCTTTTCCTTTTTATCTGATTTGTAATGAAGGGTAAATCGCATTGCCAATTAACCAACGCTCTTGAATCTTGGGCTACGAGTTTCCTTGGCCCTCACTTAATAGTTCCTCCAACTCCTCTAAGATATCCAGATCGTCCTCGTCCTCTTCCTCGAGATCACCGTGACTATCCCTTTCCTCATCCAATCCTTCTTCTATCGCCTCAAGATCGGATCGAAATTCAATTAGATTGCCCAGATAACGTTCTCGTGTGATATTCTCCGCTTCGCCATATTCTTCCCGTAAACATTCTCCACAGAATTGCCCGAGGCGTTGAATTCCCAAATCTACCTGTCTTAAAGCTTCCTGTTGGTCGTTCGCCATGAGACTCAATTCTGCATTCGCGATACCATTCATCATGAGCATATAACCTTTGTACTGGTAGCTCTGCCACGCAACATCTGGAGGTGCGTACTTCCGTGCGAAATCTGTAACCGCAATGTTGGTTTCGGTGTCTCGCTTGACATCGGACCAGCGGTTGAAACCTGCGAAATGCAGATAGCGGATATATCGTTCATACGATTCCTCAAATAAAGACCGCCAATCTTCTGGGGTTAATCGAAACCCCTCATCAGTGCTATGCTGATTTTCATAATCCTTCAGTTGTTCACAAAAGTAATCGTAATAGGAATCACGTCCGTGGGGCCTTTTACCATCTGGACGACCGGAGACGTAGAGACGCATGATCGTAAACGCATTCGGTTGCATAATGACTACCTTTCTACCATCTGCAAGCCGCAAAGTTTTGACCGGATGGTCGGCATCAAATGCTAGGCTATCCAGTGTCTCATCAAGGGTTTGGATGAGACGTGTGTTTCTTTCAGCAGAATCATTTGACATTCCTTATCACTCCTCCAGAATAGATGATGAACATAAAACGTAACCGCATCACTGACTAATGGTCTATGGACTAGCGATGGGTCAAAACTAGCTTCATAGAGCACTACAATTTTTTATAATAATCTTGAATAGGGGAAACCGAAAATTCGCCACGGCGGAGGGCATCAATCCCATTGACGGCAGCGGCTGCTCCAGAAATTGTGGAAAAGAGGGGGATATTATATTCAATTGCCATTCTCCGAATTAACTGTTCGCTTGAGCGGTGTGAATATCCTGTCGGGGTATTAATGATGATATCCACTGCATTGTTCTTCACATAGTCGTGGATGGTTGGGCGTCCCTTGCCGATACTGTAGATAAGTCCGACTTCCACGCCGTTTCGACGAAGCACTCTTGCGGTTCCATGAGTTGCGATGAGTTGAAAACCCATGTCGTACAATTTTTTGGCGATGAAAATTATTGCTCGTTTGTCCTTATTCCTGACACTGATAAAGGCACACCCCTGAAGTGGTAGCTCAGAACCAGTCGCTTTTTGTGCTTTGGCAAAGGCCATGCTCAGATTTGAATCGAGTCCCATCGCTTCGCCCGTTGATTTCATTTCAGGGCCGAGTTGTGAATCGGCTCCCGGAAAACGATTGAATGGGAAAACGGGAGCTTTTACACTGAAATAATCAGGCTCAATTTCTCTCGTAAATCCAAGCTCCTTAAGGGTTTGACCAACCATGATGCGCGCAGCGAGTTTCGCCAGTGGGATGCCGATGGCTTTGCTGACAAACGGAATTGTCCGTGATGCCCGAGGATTAACTTCTAGCACATAGATCTGATCGCTCTTGATAGCGTATTGGATGTTCATCAACCCGCGAACATTGAGTGCTTTCGCGAGTGCATAGGTATATTCTTTGATTGCGTCAATCTGCTCCTCGGCAAGCGTGTAAGGTGGCAAAACACAATCGCTGTCTCCGGAGTGGATGCCGGCCTCCTCAATGTGTTCCATGATACCACCGATAACGGTAATTTCTCCATCAGAAATTGCATCCACATCAACTTCAATGGCATCCTCAACATATTTGTCAATTAACACCGGATGTTCCGGTGAAACGGCAATCGCTGAACGCATGTATTCTGCCAAGGCAGTTTCGTCGTAAACGATCTGCATGGCGCGACCTCCCAAAACGTACGACGGTCGCATGATGATTGGGTAGCCGAGTGATAACGCAATCGGCTTTGCATCTTCGATTGAATTGGCTATCCCACTTGGCGGTTGCGTCAATCCGATCCCATCCAGCATTTCCTTGAAAAGTTGGCGATCTTCAGATCGAGCGATGTCATCGGGGCTTGTCCCGATAATTGGCACGCCAGCGTCTTTGAGAGCCATCGCAAGATTCAGTGGTGTTTGACCACCAAACTGAACGATGACTCCCTTTGGCTTCTCGCGATCGACAATGTTCAAGACATCTTCATAGGTCAGCGGCTCAAAGTAGAGGCGATCAGAAGTATCATAGTCCGTACTGACCGTCTCCGGATTGCTGTTAACCATGATTGTCTCATAACCATCTTCTTTAAGTGCCATCGTTGCATGCACACAGCAATAATCGAATTCAATGCCTTGACCAATTCGGTTGGGGCCTCCACCCAATATCATGATTTTCTGCTTATGACTGGGTCGGACTTCATCCTCACTAGCGTAGGTGGAATAGTAGTAAGGGGTTTCGGCTTCAAACTCAGCGGCACATGTGTCGACCGTTTTAAAGGTACATTCAATTCCGTATGCCTTGCGCAGTTTTCTCACACGTATTTCTGAAACATTCCACATCTCGGCAATCTGTCGATCTGAAAAACCGAACTGCTTTGCTTTACGAAGCTTCCGTGTTGTTGAGCCATCCAGTTTGCCTTCCGATGGACAACTTTGAAGTGTTCGCTCAAGTTCCTGTTCAAAATCGACAATCTCTTTGATATTATAAAGAAAAAATGGATCTATTTTTGTGTAACCGTAAAGTTGCTCGACGCTCATTCCACGTTGCAATGCGTCTTTTATATAAAAAATTCGCTCAACGTTGGGAATCGTCAATTTTCGGGGAAGTTCAGACAGCGGAAGTTTTTCGAGTGGATGATTATCGAGTCCATACCAGCCTGCCTCTAATGAACGCAAGCCTTTCTGCAAGGCTTCTTTGAACGTCCTTCCAATCGACATTGCTTCGCCGACGGACTTCATCTGGATCGTCAGAGTCCTATCGGTCCCTTGGAATTTCTGGAAATCCCACCGCGGGATTTTTACAACAACGTAGTCGATTGTCGGTTCAAAACAGGCGAGGGTTTGGCGAGTAATATCGTTGGGGAGTTCATCAAGGGTGTACCCGACGGCCAGTTTCGCAGCAATCTTGGCAATTGGAAATCCGGTGGCTTTGGATGCAAGCGCAGAGCTACGAGATACTCTCGGATTCATTTCAATGACGACCTGCTGTCCGGTGTCCGGGTGGACGGCAAATTGGATATTAGACCCGCCCGTATCAACCCCAATCTCACGGATGATTTTGATCGCGGCATCTCGCATCTGCTGATATTCTTTATCCGTCAACGTCTGAACGGGTGCAACTGTGATGCTATCGCCTGTGTGGACTCCCATCGGGTCGACGTTCTCAATCGAACAAATGATTATGACGTTGTCAGCATGATCGCGCATGACCTCTAGCTCAAACTCTTTCCACCCAATTATCGATTCTTCAATTAAGACTTCGTTGACCGGACTCAACGCCAATCCTTGTTCAACCATCTGCCGATACTCTTCGATATTGTAAGCCACCCCGCCGCCGGCGCCGCCGAGTGTATACGCCGGGCGGATAATCGCCGGGTAACCGATCATTGAAATCAGCGCAACCGCATCCTCGACAGAATGTGCAATGCCACTCTTAGGTACAGCTAAACCGATTTCACCCATCGCCTTTTTGAACAACTCCCGAGTTTCCGCTTTCTGAATGGCGTGAAGTTTGGCACCAATTAATTCAACACCGTATTTGTCAAGAATGCCCGCCTCCGCAACTTCAACCGAGACATTTAACCCGGTCTGTCCTCCCAAAGTTGGCAGCAAAGCTTGAGGGCGTTCTTTGATGATGATCTTCTCGACGACATCTGCTGTGATCGGTTCAATATAGGTCCGATACGCCAGTTCGGGGTCTGTCATAATTGTCGCCGGATTACTGTTGACGAGAACGACCTTATAGCCTTCCTCTTTCAAGGCTTTACACGCCTGAGCTCCAGAATAATCAAACTCGCAAGCTTGGCCAATGATAATCGGGCCAGAACCGATAATCATGATCTTTTCGATGTCAGTTCGCTTTGGCATAATATACAATCCTTATGAAGACGTAGTACGTGAAATTTATACATTGTGCATCAGATCGGTGAATTTTGAAAAAAGGTAGCTTGCATCATGAGGACCGGGGGAAGCCTCCGGATGATATTGCACAGAAAAGATTGGATATTCCTTGTGTTGTATACCTTCAAGCGTCTGATCGTTAAGGTTGATGTGTGTGATTTCTACGGTATTTGGTAGGGAATCAATATCCACGCAGAAACCGTGATTTTGTGAGGTAATCTCTACTTGTCCGTTTTCAAACCGTTTGACAGGTTGGTTTGTGCCTCGATGTCCAAATTTCAGTTTGAATGTTTTTCCGCCAAAGGCCAAACCCAACAGTTGATGCCCCAAACAGATACCGAAGATCGGTTTTTTGCCGATGAGTTTCCGAATTGTTTCGACGGCATAATCCACCGGCTCAGGGTCACCGGGCCCGTTTGACAAGCAGATTCCATCCGGGTCCGCGGCGAGGATCTCTTCGGCAGGGGTCTGTGCTGGGACAACCTGAACCTGACAACCATGTTGCGTTAATTGACGGAGGATGTTGTATTTCACACCGAAGTCGATCGCGATGACGCGGAATTGAGGCTCAAGGCGAGCTTCCACTGATGTCAATGGATTTGAAGCTGTCAACTCTGTACCCGACTGTTTCCACAAATAGGGACTTGGGCACGTTACGAATTGAACCATATCCATTCCAACTAATCCGTGCCATGCCTGTGCTTTGGCAATTAAACTCTGCGGATCGAGTTCTGTCGTTGAGAGCACGCCATTCATGACGCCGTGTATACGAAGCCGCTTGGTTAACGCACGGGTATCAATCCCTTGGATTCCGATGATTCCGTGTTCCTCAAGGTAATCGCCAAGACTCCAACGTGCCCGCCAGTTACTATAATGAGCACTATATTCATGCACAACGAATCCTTCGACTTGAGGTCGAATCGACTCCACATCGATCTCGTTGCAACCATAGTTTCCAATTAACGGGTAGGTCATCGTAACAATCTGTCCTTTGTAGGACGGATCGGTGAGCACTTCTTGGTAGCCAGTCATGCTCGTATTAAAAACGACCTCACCTAAGTTTTCGCCAGTTGCTCCGAAATTCTCGCCCTCAAAAATTGTTCCGTCTGAGAGTGCTAAGATTGCTTTCATGGGTTTTCCAAATTATGATGACTAATGCTGTGGGATACAGATGTATACTGCGGTTCCCTTTCCATTTTTCACTTCAATTGTCTTCATCCGTTGATTGGATAACAACACCATTACGGATGGTCATGACTGTCCAACCCTTCAATTCCCAATTGTCGAAAGGGGTATTGCGACTTTTAGAGGCAAATCGTGTGGCATCTACCCTCGCAACTTTGTCTGGATGGATCAGCGTTAAATCAGCCGTTGCGCCGATTGAGAGTGTTCCACGCTCGATTCGCAAGATTTGGGCAGGCACACACGTCAACTTCGCAATCGCTTCTGATACAGTCAGCCGACCTGTGTGAACTAATTGGCTGAAAACAAGTGGCACACAGGTCTCTAAGCCGACGATACCGGGTGGAGAGTCGAGCATGCCTTGTGCTTTTTCAAATGGAGCATGAGGGGCGTGATCGGTGGCAATTGCGTCGATCGTGCCGTCACACAACCCTTCAATGACAGCATCAACATCAGTCTGGGTGCGCAAAGGTGGGTGCATCTTGGCGTTTACGCCGTGTTTTTCGATCTCTATATCTGTTAACGTAAAATGATGCGGTGTGGCTTCAGCAGTTACGTGAACGCCTCTGCGTTTTCCCCAGCGAACCAACTCAACGGCTCCAGCGGTACTAACGTGGAGGATATGGACATGTCCTCCTGTCAACTCAGCAAGCATAATATCACGAGCGACGATAATATCCTCGGCAGCATTCGCGCTTCCGGGCAGGTTCAGCTTGCGTGAAGTTTCACCAAGATTCATGACGGTTCCAGCGTTCAAGTTGTGTTCTTCACAATGCACCATAACCGGAAAATCGCGTTCCGCGCTCAACGATAAAACACGCCGCATTAGCTCCGCGTTCATCACAGTTTTGCCATCATCACTCATGCCGATCGCACCTGCTGCAAGCAAGGATGGAACATCGGTCAATTCTTCACCCGCAAGGTTTTTCGTGATACTCGCTAGGGGGAATACATTCGCCGAACCGTATTTGTGTGTCTGCGATTTGATAAATTCGATGACCTCTGGTGAGTCTACAGCTGGGGAGGTGTTCGCCATGGATGCAACTGATGTAAATCCACCTACCGCTGCCGCACGGGTACCGGACATAATCGTTTCTTTATGCTCAAACCCGGGTTCGCGCAAGTGAACGTGCATGTCAATGAGTCCCGGCGTGACGATCAATCCTGTTGCGTCAATTACTTTCACGGCAGGGTTCAAAGGGAGTTGTACCGCCGCTCGGGAAGAGTTACACTCCCTTTCCAACTCCCCAATTTGCTGAATTTTCCCATCATGAATCAAAACATCTTGAATCGCTTCAATCCCGTTCGCAGGGTCAACAACACATCCGCCACGGATAAGCAACTGATTCACCTTGCGTCCTCCTCGTAAATCATCGCGCAATCGATGCCGTCTTCCTCGATTAACTGGACGCGAACAATCTCCCTGCGCGAGGTGGGAAGGTTTTTGCCGACATAATCCGCAGCAATCGGCAATTCACGATGCCCTCGATCGATCAACACCGCCAACTGAATCGCCGCGGGGCGCCCGAAATCTATGATAGCATCCATCGCAGCGCGTGTTGTACGCCCTGTGTAAAGAACTTCGTCAACCAAGATTACACGTTTCCCCGTCACATCGAAAGGAATATCTGTACGGTTTACCTGAACCCCTTGGCGATGTAGGTCAACATCATCTCGATATAGGAACACATCAACAGCCCCCACAGGGACTTTGATCCCTTCAATTTTTTCCAGATGTTGCCCAATTCGTTGGGCAAGGTGATCGCCTCGGCTTTTGATTCCGATAATCGCTAGATCAGCAACTTCTTGATGATTCCGTTCTAGAATCTCGTGTGAAATTCGGATCAATGCGCGTCGAATATCCTCGCTGGTCATGACTTGTGCTTTTTCGCGCATTTGCCTAGTACCTCTTTCCTTCTCTCGATTAGGAGTTCCATAATCTCCCGAATCTGTGGATAATCGTCAAATCCCTGTTGATTCCAGTCGTTCGTCCAAAATTTGTCCAAAGATCGGTACCCCACCTTTTCATATTCAAACACTTGTATCATTAATTCGAGTTTGTCAGCCGCCCGGACCAATTTCCCTTCGATAGAATTCCTCGCCTCAAATTCCTCCCAAAGATTGATGTACTTTTGTCCGACAGTTCCAAAATCGGCCAGCAACCCTTTGACGGCATTTCTTTCAGCATTTTCCTTAACATCTTCAGGAATATATTCCAAAGCCGGAAATGGGATATCACCAACCCTTGCTTCCGCAATTTCGTGCAACAATGCCATTCGCATGACCTTCTCCACATTTAAGGAAACGCCTTTTGCTTTTAATAAATCTGCAAGAATCATCGATAACAGCGAGACACGATAGCAGTGGTCTGCAATACTTTCCGCATCTTTGATTCCCTGGAATCGCCACCCTGTGCGTGGAAGATTTTTGAGCACGCCGATCTCTTCAATAAAATCCAATATCACTTGTGCGTTCATGTGCATTAAAATCGGGCAAAAAAAAACCTCCCTGTGAAAGAGGAGGCTAACAATCAACACAATCTGAATAATATGTAAAATGAAAGCAGATGCAAATCATCTTCGACATCCCTTTCCTAACCTCACTGGATCAGATTAAAAGGACCGCTTGGAAAGTGGTTTAAGTGTAGCACATCTTACACTTTTCCGCAAGGAAATTTTCGAAAATAATCAAGTGTTTGAGGGCGTTATTTCCTGCAGCAGCCGACCCAAAAATGAGGTGTTTATATACTACTCTTGAACGGCACTGATCTCGTCTTTGGAAATTTTCTGAACGCTTTTGGGGTTGAATGTTTGTTGAGTATTAACCCTGAGAGCGACTTCTATTCTTCCGCCGGTGAGAACGAAGAACTGAATGAGAAAACCTCCGCCCTGCATTGATTCGACTTGATACGCATCTGAATTTAATCGGGCAAGCCATATTGGCAATGAATCCGCATAATTCGGGTGATCAATGACCGCTTGAGGCAAAGCAATGATCAGTGTCCCGGGTGTGTCACCAATTGCTTTCGCAGTGATTTCTCGCGTTTCAACCATAAACGGAACAACGTGGCTTGCGTACTCAAAATCGTCGTCATCGTTGCGTTTCGGCGGGTTGATTCCCCATGTCAAATGATGGATAAAGGGATTTCCGTAACCCTGACTCAACATGTGTTCCAATCCTTGCTCATCAACAGGATGCACAACTGCAACATAATCAAACCAGCCTCTTTGCCTTGCGGAACTTTCCTCCACTGGCAACTTAGCAGAGACATTGATATAATCAAAGCCATCCACGGGCGATGGATAACAGCGCGCATCCCAACCTGAGACATAGCCAAGTTTTTTCAACGGTCCGGCCACCAGATGGGGTGGGTCAACGAAAATTGCTGCGTGATCGAGGTTGGGCAGTATTTGAACTCCCGCTGCTGTGATTTTTTGGGCGACTTCTGTTGCTTCGTCAAATCGTTGAGTCGCGTTTTTGATAGTCAGGTAATCGGCGAAATCTTCTGGTAATCTAATTGAGCTTCCCATGACAAACCTCCGGTTGATTGATTGCTGTTTAGATGTAAGTTTAACAAGAATCTCAACAGGGATCAAGACTAATTTGTCACAACTGTTTCCTGCTTGACAGTGACTTTCGCCTATGCTACACTAAGATTCAAACCAACCAATATCTATTTCTTCGGATGCTCGAAAGCTGACACCGGGAGGACGACATGAAAAACGGTTTTACCCTTTGCGTCTTGGTTTCTACGTTATGTCTTTTCTTGAGTGGTTGCGCGGGAACGACTCAGAAACAGGAAAGGTATATTGCAAGTGTCCCTAGCTCAACTTCCCAGCAATCCACTTCCTCTTCGCCTACGTCGTTAGATCCGTCCTTGCCCTCAACAGGAAGAATCGACCTCAGGGGATTGTCCCTTTTGGAGGTAATTTTCCGAACACAACTCAACATTAATCGGATCGATGATCTCTACGTTACCACAAGAGGAAAGGTTGGTAACGTGGCCATCATCTCTAGCGGCGAACTCAATGTGTTGAAAGCGTTTATAGCACAACGCTGGGCGCCCGTTGTACTGCTTCAGTACGGGAATAAGCGTCACCTGTGGGTGGTGATGGGATATGACAACCCGGCACAGCAAATTCAGTTAGGAAATCCTATAAACAGTGGCGTCCGAATCATGCCGTATGCGGACTTTGAAAGGGAGTGGGCGGCTGGTTCAGCTCAGAAATGTGTGCTCGTCACGCCAATTAGACTCAGTGAGGCGAGAGTCCATTCAGTTTTGGCGAAATATCTTCCGACAACGCAAGTCTCTCAAGTCAAGGTTAGAAGTCGTTAAAAAATAAGACGATGTCTCCAGTTTGCAAACACAGTGCCCAAGCATTGCTTCGATATTGTTGAACACGAGTTTTTCAGTTAGCACGTAGAGCGGGCAGCTCCGTTCCGAGAGTCCGCAAAGCGGACCTGCCCGTTCCGAAGCCGCGCCGATCAGAGAACAAGCATATACGCATGCTCTACTTTTGACCCGTAAGTGAAAAACTCGTATTATAGAGATGTGTATCGTCTCAAAGTGCATCAAAGTTATCGAATGGCTTACCACGTCGATTTTGATGCACGGCAAATCACAATCGTGTCTGTCGGTACACGCGAAAACTTCTACGATCGGGTACGTCGTTGTTTGCGATGAATCCGGTTTTAAAATAGAGCGGACATCGAAGGTGGGCTAACACCAACGATGCCCTAACATCCCAAATCTTCTCCGCTGGTCGGGGCCAATCCAACGGGAGCATTGCGGGGTACTGAACATCTTCACAACATAGATAAAACGAATAGGAGAGAGAATATGAACCCCAAACAGGAAAAACTCCGTGTCGCCATCGCAGGCTGCCATCGCATGGTGACACGCACGCCGGGCAGTCACAACTTCGCTTCCGCCTTTTACGCCGTGCCAGAGACAAAGGTCGTCGGCGTTTTCGATCTCGGTGCGGAAACGCGAGCGGAGTTCGTGGATTGCTGGGGCGATGTGTGGGAAGACGTCCCGACCTACGACGATTTCCCGAAGATGCTCGAAGAGATTAAGCCAGATATCGTGTGCGTCGCAACGCGGCAGACGATGCACGTTGAACAGATTGAGTTAGCCGTCGAATCCGGAGTGCGGGGGATTATGTGCGACAAGCCCCTTGCCACGACTTTAGCGGAAATGGATAGAATCGTCGCTGCATGCGAGAACGTCCCGCTGCTTTTAGGGCTAGACCGGCGTTGGTTCGCTCGCTACCGGTCTTTGCGGCAGCTTATCAGCGATGGGGATATCGGGGAAATCACGAGCGTCGTTTCCTATGGGCTGCCGAATTTGATCAACCACGGCTGTCATTCGTACGATACGCTTCTGGCATTGGCCGGAGACCTTGAACCCGCGTGGGTAAGCGGCTTCGTGGACGATGTTTCGGATGAGCCTCCAGATTCACGACGACGCATCGACCCATCGGGACGCGGTCAAATTGGGCTGGCGAATGGGGTTGTGCTTTATATCACTTCAGGCGGCGGTCCAATGAGTTTTGATGTTGTCGGCGAAAAAGGACGCTTGTTCCTTCTCAACGACGCCAATGACAGCTTCATCTGGCACCCGGAGGCTGAATCGAAAATGTCCCCGATTGAACTTCCAGAGGAAACGGATACGTGGGCGGCGGGCCCAGCGATGGTTCGTGACATCGTGCAAGCGGTACAGACGGGCGGACGCACCGCTTGCGACATAGACCATGCCCGTCGTGCGACAGAAATCGGCTTCGCCATCCATGCTTCATCAGCGCAAGGTGGTGCTAAAGTTACACTGCCGGTCGAGGACCGGTCATATCGCGTTGAGTCGTTCCCGTGGGGGAATGAGTGAACAGGCTTAGAATCTGCGAATGTGCGAATCGGCGAATGATTCGCACATTCGCGGATTCTCATGGTTTACGGTTTACGTACGAGGAGGTCTCACATGACAACCTATCGAGGCGCAGTCATCGGCTGTGGGCGGATCGGCAGTACCATTGATGATGAACACGTCGGTCAGCCACAGTTTCGGTATCCGTGGGCGCATGCGCCTGCGATAATCGAAGCGAAAGGGGTCGAACTGGTCACGGCGTCAGATCTCAGGAAAGAACAGTTGGAAGATTTCAAGCGGCGTTGGGGTGTGACGGCACTTTACACAGACTATCGGGAGATGATTGCCAAAGAGCAGCCTGATATCGTCAGCGTCTCAACCCGGGCCAAAGAACGGGCGGAGGTGGTGATTGGCGTGGCGGAGATGGGGGTGAAGGCAATTTACGCCACAAAGCCGATGTGCCGGAGTCTCGCGGAAGCCGACGCGATGATTGATACGTGCCGCAAAAACGACGTTCTTTTGGCGATTGCCTGTCACAAGAACTGGAGTCCGTGGTTTCAGGCATGCCTGCAAGCCATCAGGAACGGAGAGATTGGCACCTTCTCCTCGATGGTCTGCAACTACGGCTGGAGCCTTTCGCGTGGACACAGCCACACGCTGGCACTGTTTCGACTGTTTGCCGGAGCCCCCGCCAAATGGGTTTTCGGTCACATGAACAGCGACGAAGCGGCGGCAGGAGACAACGACCTTTCCGGCACAGGAATGATTCTCTACGAGAACGGCATTCGGGGCTTTCTCAACACAGGCGGTTGGCTGAACATTGACTTTGTCGGGAGCGATGGTTGGATCAGCGCACGGAATGAGCACGCCGACTTCGAGATGTGGACCCGCCTACCGGAGACGCGGGAGCCTGTCCGCCGACAATTCCCAAACCCGAAGCGACCCCGAAGTTCGCAGCAAGCCGCGATTGAAGGCATCGTCGAAAATCTCAACGAAGGCACGGAGCCGCTCTGTCCAGGCGAATATGGACGCGAAGCCCTCGAAATCGCAATCGGCATGCGAGAATCCCATCGCCGCGGCGGTGAGAAAATCGAACTCCCGCTCGAAGATCGGCGTTTGATGATGTTGGCGTAGATGAGCTAGTGGTCTAGTTCTTAAATTCGGCCAGGGTAGAGGTGGAAACTGACCACCGGAATTTCGTCGGTCAGGGACCGACGCTACCCTATACGGACTTATGGAATGAACCACTAGTCAAGTCATGCAATCAACCACTAACCGAATGGAGGACGGCAACATATGAAAATCAAACTTGCACAGTACGGCATCTCCCACGACCACGCCAGCGGAAAAGCGCGGGTCATGAAGGAGAGCGATCAGGTCGAGTTTTGCGGCATCTTCGAGCCGTCATCGGAAGTCCGCGAGACGCTTGGAACAAATCCAGTCTACGACGGCGTTCACTGGTTTTCAGCAAAGGACGAGATACTCGAAGATAAAACAATCGTTGGCATCGCCGCGCAGGGGCGTGTTTCCCAGAATCTCACCTTTGCGCGAGAAGCACTTGAGCACGGCAAACATGTCTGGCTCGATAAACCTGCGGGCGATGATCTGGAGGCATTTCGGGGCGTTCTTAACCTCGCCCGCGAGAAGGGGTTGCTCGTGCAACTCGGCTATATGTTCCGCTACAACGTAGGCTTCCAGTTCATTCTTGATTGGGCGAACTCCGGCAAACTCGGCGACCTTTTCTCTGTCCGCGGGAGAATATCGTCCGGCCCTTCAGGAGAAGATGGCTGGAAGCGATGGGATTCACGCGGCGAACATGAAGGCGGTATTATGTTTATACTTGCCTGCCATCTTATCGATATTATTGTCGGGTTGTTGGGGCGTCCGGAGCGTGTGACACCGTTCTCAAAGAACCAAGACAGCACATATCCGTGGTACCGTGATAACACCGCAGCCGTCTTCGAGTATCCCGAAGCGATGGCAATTATCGAGTCAACCTCATTAGAAGTCTCTTCGGGACAGTCGAGACGGTTGGAAGTCTATGGCACGCGGGGCAGCGCAATCCTTGAACCGCTCGAACCGCCAGCATTACGCCTTTGTCTTGACGAAGACCGGGATGGATATGTCAAAGGCTGGCAGACGGTGCCCGTGGAAAATCGTCCGCGTTATGTCGAAAGCCTTCGGGCATTCATCGCGGATATTCGCGGCGAAAAATCTCCAGATCGCTCGCTTGACCACGAATTTACGGTACAAGAAACCGTCCTTCGGGCGGCGGGAATCCACAAGGAGTGAAAATTGAAGAGCAGGTTGGGGGCATGGTGTGCTATCACGAAATTCGTGAGAATCCATGGGATAACGGCATCCAGATGTGAAACGTGAAACGTGCCCTTCGGGTGGGAAGAGGAACTTCACGCAAAACGTGAAAAAACCACTCTTCTCACGTTTCACTCGTCACGCATCACGTGCGATTGAGCGCGGGTAATGTACCGACGAAATCGATTTTCTCAAGCACTTCGTGGGGATGGTTCATTTTGAGCCTAACTGGGGTTGACACTTTTAAAAAATCACAAAAATCGAAAACCAACAATGGAAGGAATGGAACCCCACAGACGTGCCGTGGAAAACTTCTACGTTCTCGATTCGGGTTAGACCATTGGACAATGTCTCAAACTGCCAAATGTGGCAAGACTTTCATCCAGCTTCGTCTTTCCACCACATCACGCTCTCACTTCAGTTGTTTACGTCGATATTGTTCCTCGAATTCTGCTGGCGTCAGATTTGAGTAGATCGCGGCACAGATTGAACAGTACTTCAATCGGAGCGGCTTCAGGAGGTGTCTTTCCTGTTGCATCTGGCAGAACGCTCTCCAAGTTATCCAGAACGATTAGCGACGGGTGGTCCCTCAATGCGCGTTCAACGGGTTGCTGCGCCTGCTTGAGGTCAGGGAACTGCGCGACCGACCAACTTTCGCCATCTGGTAGCAGTTGACGTCCCAAACTGTCCAGCACGCCTCGGACATCGGTATAGCTCTCCATGCTAACAAAAGCGGTACGTCGGAAGCGGTTTGTGCGAATAAGCCAGCGAGCAAGTTCAACCGCTAAGGTGGTTTTGCCCGAACCGCCCATACCAATCACGGCGGCGTATTGATGGTCGTATAGCAGGCGTTCCAAAGCAAGCAGATCCCGGCTCCGACCGATGAAGGTGTGCGGTGGCGTTTCGGGGAGATCGCCCAATATGACTCGGCGGTCTCGGTCTTGCAGTTGCTGGACAGCTTTCGGGAGTAACGCTGTGAACAACTGCGGATCTTGTTCTTCCTGGTACAGCACTGGCACAAACCAATCTTGTAGGTGCAGTTCTCCCGCACCCATGATCTTCAGACGATAGGTATCGGCAAGCAACGCTCGCTGACCGGCGAGCATCGCTTTTGGCGTTCTGCCAAGCGTTCAAAGGTTCCGTCTCCGTTTCCAAAGCCGCTCTGTAGAGGAACTCACCCCACTTTGGAAGTTTATCTTCAATCCTCTTTGCGCGTTCCTTAAAAACTACATCTCCATTCTGGTAGCTTTAAATAGACCTCTGATTTGTCGACCCTGGCCCATTCGATTTCCCAGGGAACAAATCCCAAGCTCCGGTAGAGATTCTCTGCTGCCTCGTTGACCCGTCTATAGCTTGTGGCAATCATCTCGACCTCCGGGTATAGCTTGAGGCGACGAATCACCTCCACCATTGCTGCTCTTCCGTATCCTTTACGTTGATGAGCCTTATCGACCATTAAGCGCAAGATAAAACCAACATGGTCTTCGAGGAGGTGATACATCGTGAACCCGACCATCGGAACAGGCACTTCTTCGGTTGCGTATCCACGTGCAGCAACGTCATAAATTGCCAATGGAAACATAGTCGTGTTCTTCTTGGCAAAATCAAGGGATCTAGCGTTTGAAGCAACAAATCCCTTTTGGGATTCTTGAACTTCCAGGCGGAGACATTCTTCATCGTTGTCTGATGTGATTTTGCGTAGATTAACTTCTGCCATTGGGATTTCTCCTTATATGCGATGTGATTTTTAGGTTAAGCGTTGGGGATGGTTCATTTCCCCTAGTTAGGCAATTTATTGCCGTCGTCAGCCCAAGTAACGGCGATGAATCGCCGGACTACAAACTCGACGATGCGTTCTGAAACTCGCTTAACTGGGGATGATAGATAATCCCTCTCAACTTCGTCGAATTGTACGGCAGTGGCTTAAGGGTCATCCCGATTCGTCTCTCGGCGGAAACCAAATCCACAACTGACATACCAGAACCTGCCTTTTGGTAGATATTCTAGCATGAAATCTCCTTCAACCGAAATGTGACAAAGTCAAGTTAAGCTACCCGATTTTAACATCGGCTATTGCGCCAGTGAAGATACTGGTCAATTGACTGACAGACATCGGCGGTTGTTGCGTGAGGATGATTTTTAAGCCCATAACGGAGAATCATTCCAATGACCGCTTCTGACGGATTCAGCCAAGGAGCTTGAGTCGGAAAATAATGGAGTAAAATTCGGACTTGACCGGTTCGTTTCGCATAACGATTCCATCGCCGGACGTAACGTCTCATCTTCTTTGACGTGTGCCATGGGGCCTTGTCCCACGCAATTACCAGTGCTTTGGATTTCGCATACCGGCGAATCATTGGTTTCAACCAAGCCAGGGTGACATCGGTGTTGCAATGGGATCCATATCCATGGTGGACATAGCGCGTCTTTCGGTCTACAGCGAGATAGGTGGAGACATTCACTCGCCCGTTGGGAGCAATTCGTTTTTATTGCCTTTGAGAGTATAACTTCCAGCCATCGGTAGATAAAGCAGATTTCGCCAGAATGGGTCACAGTAGATGAGATCAATTTCATCGTGGTTGGTCACCCATTTTTCCAGAGCTCGCTGCCGATTCCGGCGTCGTCGGTATTGGGAATCGGGACTTCGTTTCCACTTCTTGGCGCGAGTGTAGGTCCAACCGACCTCGACAAAGAGATGGCGAACGTGCTCGGTTGAAATCGAATGGACAAGGTTTAAAGCTTTCGCCACTGAACAAACATCGGCTAAAGTCCATCGAGTTTTGCCAATGGTCGAAGCGCCGCAAATTGAGTAATCCCTGGGACAATCCCCGACAAGGGCTCGAATCCGATCTCGGATTTCTTTAGGAAATTTCCTTAATCGTCCCGGTGATTTTTTGGCCATAAGTCCAGGGAGTCGCTGTTGATTAAATCGGTGAATCCACGCTCGAACTCGCGATACACAGAGCCCCACAGCAGTAGCAATCTGCTGGCAGCGCCACCCGGTTGTAGAAAGTTCAACGAGGCGTCCGCGCTGAAATTGGCGCGGTCCCAATTGCTTGAAGTTTTTGATGGCGTCAAGTTCTTCGGTGGTGACATTTTGGGCAAAAAGGTATTTGGGCATAGCCTAAATACTTTGCCACCGTCGCGGATTTTTTGCCAGTCTTTTATTACCATTCTTTTTCTGAAAGAGCATAGGGGACATCAGGGAAGCGTTGCGTCATTGGCGTTCAGTCCCGATGGTCGAACGTTGGCTTCTGGTGGCGGCGTCCGATTCCTTCCTTTGACATTTGACTTCACTGTCCGGCTCTGGGATGTGTCCACCGGCGAGGAACGCTACGTGCTGGCGGGACACGAAGGCAAGATTCAGACGCTGGCGTTTAGCCCGGACGGGGCGGTGCTGGCTTTTGGCGGCGAAGACGGGACGGTGCGACTATGGCGCTGGAAAGAGCCCGGTAGCCAACCCATTGCCTGGAACGCCGGCCAGGGCATCCTGCATACGCTCGCGTTCAGCCCGGACGGCGGCCTCCTGGCCTCCGGCGGAGACAGCCTGCTAGTCCGGATGTGGCGCATGAACCGGCCGGACCTCCCGCCGGACCTCACGCGCACCCTGCGGGGCCACGAAGGCCCGGTCCATGCCGTGGCGTTCAGTCCCGACGGCGCCACGCTCGCCTCGGGCAGCGCCGACCATAGCGTGCAGGTGTGGGATGTAGACCGGCTGGATATCCGTCCCATTCTCTTGCAAGATCATACCGCCTGGGTCTGGTCCCTGGCCTTCAGCCCCGACGGCGCCCGCCTGGCTTCCGCTGGCGCCGACCGAACGGTCCGTCTCTGGAACATCAAACCGGACCGCCTGGCCGCGCAGATCTGCACCGCCGTCAACGGGAGAGAAATTCTCCCGGACGAATGGGACCAGTTTGTGGGCGGCGATTTTCCCTATGAACGCGATTATCAACCCTGCTCCCAGAGGGCCGCCGACCAGAGCGGACCGTCGGGTGGCACAAAGGAAGAAGAGCAATGAGCAATAGCATTTTCCAGAAGAATGTGAGAGGGCGAAAAGGTCGAGGATGGCCTGGCGGTGTTTTCGAC
>JADFGN010000518.1 GCA_022567695.1 Candidatus Poribacteria bacterium
ATCCAAGAAAGCGAATTTTGCCCTGATCGCGGAGTTTCTGATAGGTTTCCAATCCGCCGCCGTCCAAAATTTGATCGACCTCTTCGCTGGACGACCACCACCCCCCGTGAAACTGCAAAACGTCGATCACGTCTATTTGCAACCGCTTGAGGCTCGCCTCGACATCGGCAATGAGACCTTGCGGGTCAAGGGCTTCGGTCTTCGTCGCGATGATACACTCATCCCTTCGGCCCTGCATTGCTTTCCCGATGATAGTTTCACTGATGCCGTTTCCGTAAGTGGGTGCCGTATCAATGAAATTTAAGCCGCGATCGAAGGCATGATGGAGCATGTTGATAATTTGACCTTCATCCTGATCGGGACGAATACGCCCGCCGCCATATCCAACCTCTGAAACGCGCAACTGTGTGCGACCAAGCGTGCGATATTGCATAATGAAATCCTTCCTTAAAGAGATGTAATACTATTTTAGAATTGAGAAGTCCTAATGTCATTCTGAAGCCAGATCACTCGGCTCAAGATGACAAAATGTAGCTGAATTCGCAAGTTGAAGCGCAGCGGAAATCCCGCGTAGCGGGGAATTCAGAACCGAATTTTTGCAAATTCGGCGACTTGTCATTCTGAGGCGAAGACGAAGAATCTCGTCAAATGAGATGCTTCGCTGTCGTTCAGCATGACAATCGAATCAATCCTAACCGCAAATGGTATAAGAAGACGGCAACGACGGGCCAGTAAATTACCTTGACAATACTGGCATGAAAACCATAGCATCCCTAATCAGAGGGCGGCACGAACTCGTCGATAACATATAAAACGTGATCTGATGAAGCCAGACGATGTTCTGCGACGACTTTGTATTCTGGAGAGTTCTTCCAATTGCGAGCCGCTTGTTTGGACGGAAACTGAAGAAGAACAACTCGCGGGTAGGGCGCATCTCCCTCAAGTACTTCTGCTGGGTCTTCTAGCCCTAATAGCTGACCTCTGTAAGGTTCCAACGTCGGAACGACACCTTCAAGATATTTTGCGAATCTTTCCTGATCGTGAATACGACCAAGCGCGACTAAATATGCAGTCATCTAAATCATCCTTTTAATACCACCAAGTGGTTGTTTTCATGCTTTGAATAAGTGTTGCGAACAAATCAGTCTCGAAGAGACCGTTCTGGCAGACGGGTCGCCTTTGTGGCGATAATACCGACTCGCCTAACGACCCGAGTTCAGTTGTAGCAGGGATCGTCGAGTCCGGAGACGATTGGTCTTCTTGATGAGAAACTAAGACAAACCAAACCCCACCATTTGCCTGTTGATGTTGCTCATATAACTGTAGCCCATTATACGCATCCCCAATTTTAAGTCAACGGAAAAGTATTCTGCTTGACAAAATTTTCCCGGAGTGATAATATTGGGAAAATTTTTCTTCCGAGCAAGTCTGATGGGGTTGGATACTGAAATCAGTTGCAAGTGTGCGGGATAGAAACGACCTGATCAAAAGCCCTGCCGTGTGACACGCTTTGAAGGAGGGTTTTGAAAGAGAAAGGAGATGAAAATAATGGCTTCAAAAGAAGAACTCAAGGCGTTATTAGACGCCCCTATCAACTTAATGCCCAATACGTACCTCCACTTTTACAGCGGTGGGAAGCTACGTGCCGAATTCATGGGGGAAGCCGATCCAAAAGATGACTACCGTTCTGAAGAATGGATCTTCTCGACAAACCGCGCAGTTACGCCGGGGCGCGAAAATCCACCGGATAAAGGATTTAGCCGCATCCAACTTCCAAATGGCGAGATTGTTCTGCTGAAAGAGTTGTTGGATGCGTTCCCAAATGAAACCCTCGGCAAAGCCCACGTTGGCAAATTTGGCACGGATTTGGGCGTCCTCCTCAAGATCTTCGATGTCGGCGATGGCGCGCATATTCCGATTCACTGGCACCCACATCCTGAGTTTTCCAAAAAACACTTGAACTCACCTTTTGGGAAAAACGAGGCGTGGATTGTCATTGGCACACGGCCGGGTGCGAAGGCGTGGATCGGTTGGAAGGAAGACCTCGGAGTGGAAGAATTTCGCAAGCTAATGGACGCACAGGATATTGAGACATTGCGAAGCTTGATGTATGTTGTTGAGCCGAAGGTCGGCGACGTAATCTTTTTGCGAACCCGTTTCGTCCACTCACTCGGTAGCGGGCTTTGTATTCTCGAACCCCAAGAGCCGACCGACTGGAATATTTTGGCAGAATGGGAAGGTTTTCCCTACGGCAAAGAGGACGGGAATCTCGGTCTTGGCTGGGATCTGGCACTAGAAGCTGGGGACTTTAGCAAAATGGAGTTGGACTACTTGAATGGATATATCAGGCGCACTCCAGAGACGATTCGTTCGGAAAACGGCAGCCGTGAAGATCGGCTCGTCCCCAATGAAGCGGCTGAATTTTTCCAAGTTTCGCGTCTCACCATTGATTCAAAACTGAGCATGCCAGCAGGCAAAGGATTCTATTGCCTAGTCACCCTACAGGGCGAAGGTAAACTCAGCGGCTCCTTTGACGATGCTCCAATCAGACGTGGAAAATCGGTTTTTATTCCGACTTGTCTATCGGACTACGAGATTGTCAATACTGGCGACACGCCGATGGAAGTGATTTGTTGCTATCCGCCAGTCGTAAATTAAACTTTTGCGGTGCGATATGAAACCAGTTGTTCTGTGTGGGGATTGCTCTTCACTTTTGGATGGGGTAGTTTTTGAGCAGCAGGCTGTTGACTTAACCTTTCTCGATCCCCCTTTCAACCAAGACAAAAGATACAATGAATGGAATGATAATCTACCGCAAGGGGAATATTGGGGCTGGATGCGTGATATTTGTGCCAAAATTTATGACCGTACCTCTGACGGTGGGGCAATCTATTTTATGCAGCGCGAGAAAAACGCCGAATTTGTCCTGCGATGTTTGCGTGAATCGGGCTGGACATTTCAAAATTTAATCGTCTGGAAAAAGAAAACGTCCGCCGTTCCTGGCATGAGGCGTTTTGGGAAGCACTATCAAATCATTGCTTTTGCAACTAAAGGGAAACGCCCTCGCGTATTTCACCGCTTGCGCATTAACCCTCCACTCCCACCAGGCTACAAGTATGAGCGGGAAAATGGCGTTTTCGTCACAGATGTGTGGGACGACATTCGTGAACTAACGTCCGGCTATTTCGCTGGTGATGAAGCCCTACGTGACCCATCTGGAAATCGTTCTCACAAGCAGCAGTCACCAATTCAACTCTTGCTGCGTATTATTCTTTCCTCTACGAATCCCGGTGACCTTGTATTGGATGCATTCGCCGGAACAGGAACAACGCTGGTTGTCGCAGAACAATTGAATCGCGCATCGATCGGTATCGAGATTGATAAAATTAACATCGAGTTGATTGAAAAAAGGATCGCCGAAAAGCGAAAAGCGGATTGTATTTTAAGTCTCTTCAAAGATTATGAATGTACACCTAACTTAAAAGCAATTTGGGGTACAGATGGACCGGATAATAAATTTATATCGTCCTATGGTCATTCTGATAAACAGATGACTCTTAACCTTTAATCCAAATGGAGGAGGCAAAATGGCAAAGAAATTATCCATCGGAAGTTGGGCATATACCTTCGGCCCTTATGAAGACAATCCAGTTCCTTTTGACACCGTTGTTAAGCGTCTTAGCGAACTCGGATTTGATGGCGTCGAGATTGGCGCATTTCCGCCCCATATCGACATTAACGACTATCCAATGAAAAGTGATCGGGACGCGGTCAAAGGCTTGATTGCCTATTACGGCTTGGAAGTTTCCGGAGTTGCCGCTGATTTCTGGTCTCACCCCGGTCCCGGCACGGACGAAGCCCAAGAGAATGATTTCTATTTCAAGCTGTTCAAGCGGAATTTACAACTCGCGCTCGACCTCGGCTCTCCTTCAATTCGTGTGGATACCAATGCCGATCCGGAGGCGGGAATCGAAGGCGTAGATCGGCAGACCGCCTGGGATCGAATCGTGTCGGTATGGCGGCGATGTGCTCAAGTTGCCGAAGACCACGGTGCCCTGATGTTGTGGGAGTTTGAACCCGGCTTCATGTTTAACAAACCGAGCGAAATCGTTGAGTTAGTCAATGAAATCGATCATCCCAACTTCATGGTCATGTTTGATGCCTGCCACGCACATATGTGTGCGACGGTCGGGGCCCGACAACCCGGCGAAAAGGAAACGCTCGGTGAAAACGGCGTTATCACGCTTGCTCGCCAACTGAAAGGAAAAATCGGTCACTTTCATCTCATCGATTCGGACAACACACTACATAATAATGAAACCAGTACGCATGCACCGTTTGGTCAAGGCGTGTTGAATTTTGATGAAATTATCCCCGTGGTTATGGAAGAGACTGGATATGACGGAGAATGGTTTGCAATCGATCTCTGTTTCTGGCCTGAAGCATGGGAAGTGACCGAAAACGCTAAGAAATTCCTGACGCCGTATCTGGAGAAATATTAACTAATCTTCAGGGCTGAAGTCGATATTTCGTGTAGGTCGGGTTGGTTTCGCTGCCTAGTCAAGGACAGATTGCGAGGAACATACCCGATCTACTTCTCTAGCACAGTGACCAGCTCTAGTGCCGAATCTAACACATAGAACTTGTCAACGTCTGAATCGTAGCCGATTGCCTCAACTTCCCCGCCACCCGCACGTATCCCGATATCTCTGATGACCGTTTGTGAAGGCATTTCAATGACAGAAATCGTTCCGTCGTTGCCAACGACATAGGCGATTTCGCGTCCATGTGCATCTTCGCGGACAGCAGCGACCCCAACGAGCGCAAATGTGGACAGATCTGGAATACGGGCAATTTCCTGTTGCGTTGAAATGTCGATAACACTTAATTCGTTAGAAAAGGTGTTGACAACATACACATATCGCCCATTTTCAGCGATACCGATGGCGTCTGGTCTGCTGCCAACAGAAATCTTGGTAGTCTCTATACCTGCATTGACATCAATCACCGAAACGCTGTCTCCTTTGTTGTTACTCACGTAAAGGTAGATGTCATCAGGGGAAATTGCCATGCCTGCTGGTTCACGACCGACCCGTATCAGATCTATGGGGTTTAGTGTATTGAGATCGATTACCGAAACTGTGTTATCCAGTTGATTACTCACGTATAATCGACCCCCATCGTGTGAGACGGCACAGGCAATAGGGAAGTTGCCAACCTCAATCTGACGAACCTCACTGTTTGCATCGGCGTTAATAACAGAAACTCGATCTGCGTCGGGAATGGCGACGTAATCTTCTGCACGTCGTGGATTGGCCGCGATGCCGAT
>JADFGN010000047.1 GCA_022567695.1 Candidatus Poribacteria bacterium
TCCTTTTTGCGCGGTAGTTGGCATTGCAAGGGCAAGGACGAAAAATAAAAGGAGAAAGATTTTCATATCGATGGCCTCCCAAAAATAACGTCGATAAACAAAAAGCCCCGTCCCCCAGTCGGTACCGGGACGGGGCTATTGATTGAATTCAAAATGTACGACGATCGTCACAAAAAACCGGTTTCGCGCTACAGAAAGGATATAGAGTGGCTCAGGTTTTGTCAACCGATTCAACCAATTCAACCGATCTTAACTTTCATCGCATCTCCTATCGAGCGGGGAGACCCACACAGATGATAATACCAACGAGAAAGCGTGCTACGTGAGATGGAAATCCTCTGCTCATCGAGCCACTGTGAAATCTCCCGAAATGACAATCCCCGACGATCGTATTGCTCAATAAGAAACTCGCGTAAAGGCTGGCCAATTTGCGCTTCAATCCGAGCGAGTGATTTTTTGGCGTTGGTATGCATTTGATCTCCCTTGAGATCGAGCGTTATCAAGGTCAGTATATATCGCGTGCCAATCTCGCCAACCTAACCCCTTATGCGTTTCAAATTCACCCCGCATCTGAGGTTCGAGCCAATTCACCAAGAATCGGCAACCATGTGGCGGTGTCATTCGGGTCTTGACGCGATCCACCATGTTAACGCTAAAAAGCCACCGGTAAACCGAGCGCATTTGATATATCGATGGTGGGTGAACTCGTTTTTCATTTGATGAGGGGGTGGTATTTTTATCGGAGAAGGAATCTTCTGCGGGGTCGGATATCAACCCCAGTCGAGCCTGAAGCATAGACACGAATTCGGGGTAAAGCCTTTGTACGAAATCCGACAGGGTTACAAAGTGAAGATACTGTTTGTCAGCGAGGACTTCCTCGATTGGCTTCCCCTTGTACCGACCGAAGGGAACACGCATCGTTTTCCTCCCAAAAAGTGGCAGATAGTGTCAATTAGTGGCAGATAATCTGCCCATCTGCCACTCTCTGAAACTCAGAATATATCTAGCTTTTATAGCAATTATTACCACTTCGGCACATTAATTGTTTAAAAAGCATTTTAGAAAAAATAAAAAAAAAAACTTTTGCTTTTCATATAACCCTGATTGGGTCAAAATCATCCGCCGAAGTGCCACTTTAGTGGGTAGAATTCAATCATCATATGGCTTTAGACAGAGTGGCAGATAAGACAACTATCTGCCACTAATCGGCACTATCTGCCACTTTAATATGAACTGACGTCAAAACTCAAAATTTCGTCCTGCATTTCGGGGTTGATTGAAACTCCCTCGTAACCTCTCACCCCACCGGTGAATTTTTTCTGCTCAATATCGATCGACCGAAAGTAAGCCTTCGTATCCCTTCCAAACGTCACAGCATTTTGCCTGTGATGCCCTTCCATCTTTGACCACTTGGTGTAAAGCGGATAAAGTTCTTTGTTCGTCACTTTGCTACCTTCATCTAAAACGATGATCTCCTTGAGGAAACGCCGCACAGGAATGGTCTCATCGCGATACTCCTCACGTTCAACGCGCATCACAACCGAATCGGTGAATCCCCCGTTTTTCACCAGACGGGTGTAGCCTTCCATCGCCCAGTTAAAGATGCCAGCCAATTCCTTCTCAACGAGATAGCTCACTAGATTGGGGTCGCGTGCTTCTTCGGGGACGACGTTCTTGAAAGGAATGAGAATCATTCGATTCCAAATCCCCTCGCTGCGATCTTTGAAGTTTGGGTAGTGGTTACTTGAAAACGCCAATCGCGCCCGCTGTTTGGTGATTAGCGATTCCTTATTTTTCCGGTGATATGTCATCATCGTAGAGCCGCCGGTATACTCCTTGAGAATGTCCTCGGCGACGTTGTCCAGTTCAGGAACTTCGGCGTTGATATTTAGTTTCTTTCCGAGCATAGGTTGAAGCCCGAAGTTTCCACCGAAGTCTCGCAGCGGCACACTGGAAACATTATCCCATCCGACAAGGGCTTGTAGAACTTCAAAGGCAACCCCCTTTCCGGTACGACTTTCCCCCTGAAGAAACAGAAAGGCATGGAATCGCATGTCGTGAGTCAAGCAAAGCCCGTAGAATTCCTGCATGACCCATTGAAGGTCAGGGTCGATAGCAAGCGCATAATCCAGAAACTGCATCCAGCGAGGACATTTTGCAGATGGGAGATATGGGTAGGGTTGGCTGGAGCGGACAAAGAAATCGGGGGTATGCTCCATGAGTGGATTCTTTTCTCCACTAACCAGCAAGGTGAGATTAATCAGTCCATTTTGCAGGGAGATGAGGTGTTCAGTGCTTTGATGGGTGCTAATCCAGAATGGGGCTTCTATGTTGTTGGGCACAGCAACGAGTGGGTAGGACGCCAAACGAATTGATGTCACAAGCTGTTGAGTGACGTCTAACCCCGCCTCCGCGCGGATTTTTTCGACGATTGCCGTTTCAAATTCCGATTTCGACCGTTCGACATACTTTGTGCCGTCGTACTCAAACCAGGAGTCGTGCTGAAAGGTCAGCATGTGAACCCCATTTTTGTCTGTGTATCTTTCAGCGATGAGTTCGTCGGCGAGTTGGATGGCGGTCACCTCTCCGCCGGGGGGTGGGTCATCTGATTTCTCACGCTTCATCTGCTCTTTGAGTGTAGAAGCACGGCCCAAGTCGGACTTGACCATCGCTGAAAGATACGTTTCTTGGGTCAATGGTTCGGCGTTTTTAATCAACTGCAACAGCTCTTTGGTCTTTGCAATCCGACCTCGCCCTTTGGGAATCTCAGCGACGTGGTCAATCTGAAATTCGACAAAGTCCGGCGATTCAGCCAACAGTGACGAAAGCCCATCTGCACCATACTCTTTAACGAAATCAGCGAGGTCAACCTTTTCGACATAGTTCGGCCGGGGGAGTATGACCATTCGCACATCTCTCCCCTCTTTGAATAACGCTTCGGCGGTCTTTTTTGCCCCTTTAATCCCGGCGCCGCTCTCCTCGTTGTCATTGGCAATATAGACCGTTTCCGCATTTTTTGTGAGCTGCACAAGCCGCTGAATATCACGATGGCTAAATTGTGTAGTGAGCGGTGAAAGCACGGCGAATCCCGCCCCGCTATCGCGGGATCTCATTTCATTAGAGACTTGGAGGGCGAGTATCGCATCAACGATACCTTCAGTGATGATGATTTCGTCTGCCCCACGTATCGTGTCAATCCCCCAAATGCAGTGATCTACTGCCGCAGGGCTGACATATTGATACTTATCTGGCTTACCGACGAGGTGTTTGACATATTTCTTGTGTTCCTCGATTTCCGGGTCGATAGACCGCCCAATCGAAAAGACAATCTCGCCGCCCTTGAAGTACGGAAAAACGTAACGGTCTGCATATCGGTCAGTTATTCCATTCTTATTCTTAAAGAAAAGTCCGGTTAAAAGCAAATCTTTCTCCGGATACTTTTCCCGAAGATACTTGAAAAGCACGTTCCCTTTCGGGGCATAGCCGAGCAGAAGCGTGTCGATCATCTCATCAGAGATACCACGTCCCCGAAAGTAATCTCGTTGGGAATCGGTCATGTTGTCATGGTAAAATTGGAAGGCTTCTTTGATAATTGGACGGATGCGCACCCGCTCTTTTTGTTCGGATTCAAACCGTGCAGATTCTTCTGGCGAAAGATTTTCAAGGGGGATATGGTAGGTTTCGCACAGCCACTTTGCGGCATCAACAAAGGCGCATTTATCGCGGTGCATCACCCATGAGAAGATGTCGCCGCTTTCGCCGCAATTACGACATAAGTAGACCTGCTTTAAAGGGCAAACATCGAGGCATGTTCCGGACTTGCTTGAATGTGATGATTCGTGTCCGCTACGGTAGGTATCACCCGATTTTTCAAGTGATTCATCGTTGGAAATGAGATCGACGATGTCGATAGAAGATTTGATGACATCTGTGTCAAAGTGCTGATCCATCATTGATCCTTTCTTGAATCAGCGGTGATATTATGGTAAAATACCACCGCTGGTTGGGGCTTTCGCAGTCTGGCAGGACATGAGGCGAAAAGCCCTTTTTTTATACCCGCTAACCGGGCGTTTGGGTTTTGATTCTTGCCCATATTGTTGTTAGCTTTCCTTTGGGCCTTACGACAAGTGATTTGGGCGCAAAGTTGAGCTTTGTGAGTTGAAAATCCTTGATGGCGAATTGAACGTTGCGTTCGTTATTTCCAGTGAGTGTGAGGGTCAGGTGAGCCGTTGCGACATCATCGATGAGATAGACGACGTCTAAATGAACCTTCTAGATTTTCTCCAAATCCGCCCCGGTGACGGCTTCATCGAGTTTCTGATGAACTGTGCCATCGAGGGCGACATACGTTTTGTCGTTACCCGCAACGAGTGGTAACAGCTTGTCAATGTCAGCTAAGGCGATTGCACCGAAGATTTTCTGAACCAGTGGTCGAAGACGGGTTTCATCATCTTTGCGTAGCGGTTCAAGTCCACCGGCTCCGTCTTGGGCGATCATCTTCCATCCGCCGTTCTCTTTGCGATAAAGTTCAGTGGCTTTCAACGGGACGTTAGGTAATGGACTCCAGCGGTAGTCTGACGTTGCCAATGCTTTGTCGCCGGAGAGGGTTATCAGCAGATTCGATTCATCGATTTGAGTTTCTCCGGTGAGCTGGAAACTTAGAAAAAGCGCCGCTTGAATTTCTCTGAAGCCATTTTTCTTTTTGCCGCCCAACGTAATCAATGTCGTATCTGCAGCGTGCGACCAAATTTCACTGACTGCGGCGATGTCAGCTTTCTCAAAAGCCGTTTTCCAAGCAATGTGGGTGTTGTAGACGGCTTGGAATTCTTGGTTGGTGGGCACAAAAGTGGGAGCCAAGAAACACAGAAACGCGATCAGGGCGTGGGTGATTTTCATAAATTTTCCTCTGAAAATGACCGATTATGTGTTAAAATCATAGGTGATTTGGGATATTATACATGAATTTAGATTTTCAATCAACACTTAATTTGAACAAAAAACAAAAAATGCTGCCTAGGGAGATGATTTAAGCATGGATCGGAACGAGAAACTTGGGAGAACACTGAAACAATTGCTTGCCGCTCGGGGTATGAAGATAAGTGAGTTGGCGAGACGGGCTAAAATCGACAACGGTCAAATCAGCAGGGTCTTACGCGGTCAACCGTGTCTTTCGATTGATAGTTTGCGGCGAGTTTCTGATGTGTTGGGTGTGACACCCGGTACTCTCTTAGATGGGAAAGTACCGGAGTTTGATGACGCGGCGAAGTCGAATTATTCGGCGTCCATTCTGTTCCGTTCTTTCAAGAAACTGAGTCCCGAAGACCGGCAACAGGTGCAATGGATTGTCGAACGTTTCACGGAGACTGAAGAAAATCGTGCTTGAGGGGAATTCCATGTTCAAGAGAAGAAATGAGAAATCACGACGGGAATATCATTTACTGAAGCTCGCCTATCGGTGTCAATCCGCCGAGGAGTTGTGTGAGAAAGCAGTCTCGCTGGTCGGCTGTCCGGTTTACTGGAAGCCGTGCCGGGTATTGTTACTCGGCAAGCCGGGATTCAGCGCGAAAAAGGCGTCGTTTTACCTCATTGGTTACAAACCGACAACCTACCTTTCAATTCAACACACCATTCTGCATGAGCTTGGGCACATCGTACTTGGACATCATGAGGCGCGGGATACCGAAGAGATAGACATTGAGCAGGAGGCGGAGGATTTCGGGTATCAGCTTCTGGTGGCGGTGCATGGTGTAGGGGCTTTCCTTTCTACGTCGAAGAACCCGTCTGTAGCGGCTCGGTACGAGTCGTTGATGTCGCTGTAAGTACCTGCTCCTGTTCTGCGAAAAGCTTCTCTAACTCCTCGACCAATCGCGGGGCAAACCGTTTTCTCGCCTGCGTCTGAATTTGTGCTATTGCTTCAGAAACGCTCATCGTGTCGAGCATAAAAACGAACGCTTCCGTGAGCGCAAGTACCTGCGACTCAATGGGGATGTTGTTCCCACTTAACTTTGACGAACCTTCTCCATCCCACTGGTCATCGCGATGTTTGATGATTCGCTCCACATCCCGCGACGAAAGCATCTCGATCGTAAAATTGTCGAGTTCTGTTTCCTCTGACATCATAGCCAACGGCTTTAAGTACCCGGCACGGACAAGTGTATGCGTTTGAATTTCGGAGAAGCGGAGTGCGGCTGCGAAACGCCTGATACACGATTCCACCTTTCGGGAGGCATCGCTGTCGAGTAGCTCTGATACGATGCTCAACAGCATCATATTTTGTTGCATCAACCTTGAACCTTCCTCAATCAAAAATACCAATCGCTGAAACCACGGCGGCATCGTCGATGAAAGCGCGAATAGCGACCAACCCACTATCGCCATAATGATGCTCGGACGAACAAGCCATGTCATCGTTTTGGGCTGTAGAAACCACCAGTCTAGCGGCGTGAGCAAACAAAGAATAAGTGCCCACTTCGACGTGGTCATTCGCCATTTCGTCAACGGTAGCGCAGTTTGGGCATGGATATGGAATTTGAAGAGGATGAGTACCATGTAGAAGAGACATGCCGGGAACAGAACAAGTCCATACCACGGCATCGGCACGCCAAAAATCCGATAGAGAATCTCCAGTATCGTCTTGACGACGAATGCGATGGCCAAGACAGTCCCGCAGTGTCGAATCTTCCACCGTTCCTCGCCGGTAAGTGCAATGGCAAAGCCGAAGCCACTGTAAACCATACCGACAATTGTCAGACTGAAGATGGCGTGTTGAACAAGTCGTACCCATACTGGTATTGAATCCCACAACCGGACCGAGTCGATGACCAGTCCAGTGACGGTACGAGAGAAATTGCCGCAAAAATGGCAAACCGGGATACGAGATTGTCCGTTATCATCGGCGCAGATCTCCCTGCGGGCTGGATGGGAAAGTCGTGGGCGTTACATCAGGGCATAGGTCATGCACAGGGAGAGTGGCTGCTGTTCACCGATTTTCGACCCAGATTGGAAGCCAATCACATGGCACGAGAACGAACTGGATAAGGGGATTATCTGGTTTGGTCCCTCGTTGCCGGCTGAATTCTTGACCTACGGCACTCCGCGGCATCCGGCGCATTCAGCGTAAAGATCAGGCGAATCAGTTTGTCTACACTCCGCGACAGACCCCAAACTGATTCGCCCTTTATCCTAGCTACGATTGAATCGAAGGACGGTATGCGGTTCATCCATCCCGACGGGCGGGTGTATCGCCGTGTTGTTATCATGGGGTGCCGAGTGAAAATTGAACGGTTATCCACGATGGGGTGTCCGCCCCAAATGAGATGGGGTTCGGTCTCCGAGCCTGCCGATGGGCGCGAGAACTGCGCCCCTACAGAATCGCGCCAAATTAATTCACACCAGGCGTTTAAGTCGCCGGACTCGCTAGAGTTCGGATCTGGCGTGGCATTTCACCCAAATTCTGGCGAATTGCGCGAGGTCTGACTCGTCTCCGGGCGTAGCCTGCCCTTGAGCGAAGCGAAGGGACTCCCCCACCCGAAGGGTCGGCTACGGGGCATTTAATCCACACCAAACGTTTAAGTCCTCTTTGACACAACGGAGAAAAAGCACGTCTTACAGTGCCTGAGAGTCCATCGGCTCCCATATCGGTACAATTTGAAAAACTCGGGAAAAAATGAGCGAAAGATAGGTTTATAGAGGTGCTCCCGTCTTGCTGTGTGGGATATGATAAAGGTTTTTCACACGAGTATTGGTTTTCAGTCCCGCCTCTGGGAATCACGCCATACGATTGATACTGCTTCTTTCTCTCTTTACTTTTTGGAAAAGAATCAAAGCGTCGTTACCATCCGCTCATCTTCCGGCAGTCCAAGGATAGCAGCGTTGACCAAATCCGTCTGTTCCTGTCGCAAGACCTTTTCGATGGGATTCGGTGCTGTTGAGGGCAATTCCCAAGCCGCTTCAATCGGCTCTGTCGGTGCGCCATTTCGTCGTACGATGCGATGATACTGTGTGAGCACAATGCGCTTGAGCCAGCCGGGAAACGCCTTCGGGTTGCGGAGTTGCTTGAGCATTTGATACGCCGCTAAAAACGTCTCCTGTGCGGCGTCTTCAGCGAGTCCATAGTCGCCGAGAATTGCATAGGCATAGCCATACGCCATGTCCTGAAACCGCTGGACCAATTCACCGAAAGCGTGCTGTCTTTCGGCGATGTCGGCATTGGGTGATGTCGCTTTTCGAATCACAGATTCAATATCTGTCATGGAATCCACTCCGGTTGATCAATGACCTCTATCAAACAAGAGCCAGATGGTTGGGAAAATCTTGCAGGAATTTTATCAATGGAGACGCAATTTCACCCGACACGCGGAAGGCGGACTTTCCGTCGCAGACAAACACGGCGTCATTATTATCCTCGTGCATAATAAACGTCACACGTGTACGAATCATCTCCTGCACTTTTGCGACAAAATCTTCGTTACCCGAAGGCGCATTTTTATGAAATGTCGATTGTACCATCGTAATCATCCTCGCTTTCAGCCGCTTCCTTGCCGCACGCAGCCGATTATCCACCGTTTTGGGCGGAATCTCAAGGAAGTCGGCGATCTCTTTGTGGGAATATTCGTTGATATAGAAGAGCGTCGTCACCATCCGTTGTTGCTCCGGTAGCGTCTCAATGGCCTTTTGTACCGCCGCTTTCATCTCATTCTCCTCCGCATCGGCAGCGGGACCCTTCTCATCAGATGCCACGCCCAAGGCGGTTTCCAGCGGCGCTGTGGGCAGGCGTTTGCCGCGCATCAATCGATGACTTTCCCCAACGACGATGCGCCGAAACCAACCCGCGAATGCGTCCGGGGTTTTGAGTTTGGCAAGGTTTCGATAGGCGGCAATGAACGCCTCCTGTGCCGCCTCCTGGGCGAGTTTTTGTCGCCCAACACGGCATACGCGCTGGCGAACGCCATGTCCTGAAAGCGTTTGACAATTAAGCCAAACGCGTGATGTCTCATCTCGATATTAGCACCGGACGCCGTGGCTTCAGTGACGAGTTGTTGAATCTCTTCCATATTAACCTCTCAAGTTTTCGGTTCTGATTGTCGCGAAAACGGTCGAGATAAAGTACCACTTAATTCGATGGAATGTGGGAAAGATTACGTTTTATATCCTAAAGATAAAAAATAATAGCATTTTACAGACATTGTGTGTTATCATATTAGCATGAAAAATGAAAGGTAGGTAAGACACAATGCTCAAAGGGTTTGTAATCAACGCCGAACGTTTACGGCGTGAAATTGTAGCGGATAGAAAAGGGGCAACGATAGCCAAAGAACTTGGTATTGACCGGACTTATCTCTATCGAAAACTTGGTGGGAAAATCAGAATGACGCTGGATGACTTGAACAGGATTTGCAAAGTGTATGGTAGGAGTGCCACAGAGTTTGTAGATGAAATCGACTTAGATCAGTTGGACTTGGAAGGAACAGCCTCCTAACCCAACCGCACGATGTAAGGCGTGGGAAGAAAAGAATAAACACTGGTAGACGGCAGAAAGAACTGATCATCTGCATGACGCAACGCGCCATCTTCATCGACGGTAAACGTATCCAAACAACACCGCTTGAGTTTGCCCTGATCGTCGTGTTCTATCGTCAGGGCTGTGCTCTCACGCGGGTTGACATCGAAAACGGTAGATTGGTTCAACCGTTGCGATCGGTGTTTGGTGAGATTGGGCTGTTCTCAAAGCGGTACACGAAGCTCGTGGGGTGGGATAACAAAAAGACTGCCATGACTCGCTTCATGCAAACCGTTTCTCGGCTCAACAGAAAGTTGCCGACAGATTATCAGATTCGCAACACCCGCCACGAATATGGCGAAGCGCGGTACGCCTTGAGTCGGGTAGCTAAAACGGATAGCGAATAGAAAGGGGAACTATGCAAAGAAGGAAAACTTCGGTCTGGACACCGGATAACGATCCCCGGTCCAGACGACAAAGGCAAGAGAGTCAACCCCAACCGGAGACGCAAGCGGCGCAAGAGCCAAAGCCCCACATGGCAGGACGACTCGTTGCGGATAAACCCAAACCGAAGCCGAAGCCGGAAGTCAAGCCCGCACCGGATGAGCCTAAAGAGGTGACCGAAACCCAAGCGAAGGTGAAGAAAGGTAAGCCCAAGGCAGGTAAACCCAAGCGGACACGAAAAAGAGAACCCAGAGATCAACGCGCAATCGATTATTTTGAAAAACAGGTTCGTGAAAAGACGCCGATGCTATTCATCGGGTACGGGGAAACACTCGATTGTACCATCATCAAGGGTTGGGTGTATGAGTGGGTGTTGGTTGTCAACGAGGAACGCGATAAGCGTAAGAAAACCGACTTTTGTTGCTGTTATAAGCAACAGGACGCCGAGAAGGTCCTTGCCACGATGATTACAGACCTGTCTATCGTCAACCAGAAGCTAGAACCGATAATTCCCCGCAAGAATCGGTATAAGGTCAGCGATGAGATACTAAAAACTTCTCAGGCAGATAAAAGTCCAATTACCGTGGCACTACGCACCGGGCAAGTATTCAGGGGCTATGTGGACTGGCACACGCCGTTTGACATTGCCTTAATTTTGTCCAACGGGGGAAAGGTGAAAATCTTCCGTCATGGGCTGTATGATGTGAAAGTGGATGCTCCTCCGGTGAAAGACGAGGAATAGATTCGTCAAGGCAGAGCCAGGTGTTTGGCCAGCTGGCGCCGGTGTGATGCATCCGCTTGCAAGTACGCGAGAGGAGGCGGCGAAAGCCTGAAATGCTCGTCCCTGTTGGTCGTAAGTTTCTGCTGTTGTATCCAGGTATACCCATTACGCATTCCGATGTATGCCGTACTTACAATCCAAATCGGCATTTAATTACCGTTTTAACACCAACGCAAGCCTATAAAGAGTTGGGGATTGTCTGTGAGTCTGACAACATTGTCAAAGACTTTGAACCGTTACCGCCGCCGGAAGGGACACATCAGACAACTCCGTAAACAGCGCAAGCAAAAGATTTTCGACATGTATCTGGCGTGTTATACGCAGGCTGAGATTGCGGCGGAGGTGTGCGTTGTTCAGAATACAGTTAAGGATGAATTGGCACTTTCAACTAATTTGGAAGAACTTCCTAAACAGTTAAAACTCCACGCTTCCTTCAACGACCCCGATTTCAAGCCGCCCATCTACAACGTCTGGACGTTTGCCAAAAAGACGAATGCCGTCAAGCATGCCACGAGCAGTTGGTTGCGGATGATCGCACAAGGATCAGGTCAAAGTCGATGGAATTTGAATGGGACGAACGCAAAAATCGAGAGAATCAAAGAAATCACAAGATTCGGTTTGAAGAAGCAAAGCTAATTTTTGATGGCGTACATTTCACACGGGTTGATCCGAGAGATTACTGTGATGAACACGGCAACTTAGAGATTCGGGAAATCACTATTGGTTCTCTCCGTGGCGGACGAGTGTTAGTCGTCTGTCATACCGAAAGAAACGGTAAGACGCGGATTATTTCTGCAAGAAAGGCGAAACCCTTAGAAAGGAGGAGATATTATGCAGCCTTTAGAAAAGCACCTCCGGGAAATTGACGCAATCCCTGATAAGGAGATTGATACCTCAGATATTCCAGAACTTGACGAAGATTTTTGGCAGAACGCAAAGATGATCGTTCCTGAAAACTATCTTCGAGTAGACCCCGAGACTCTGGAATGGTTCAAAGTCCACGCGAGGGACTACGAAGCGGATATTAACGCGATTCTAAGAGGTTACGTCCAGTCTCACCAAACTGCTGGATAGTCAAGTTAAGACCCGTTCTAGGGTGTTGCCGCGACCGTCGCAGCGTATGAAATTCGTCACCGTGACGGAACGAGAAACTTCCGACCCTAGCACGACGGCAGAAAGCGAAGGTCAGATTGACGCCGTGCCCCTCGACACGCTTAACGTGACGCCAGACCTAGCAGGAGTCGCCTTGCGTATGGCGGGACACATGCTACGGTTGCAAGGAAACAGTCCTGTAAACCTGCGACAGATTGCGGATTGCGCTGTTGACCTGCTTCGCACTTTCGATGAGAGCGCGAAACGAAAGCGCGTTGTGATTTGCAATTGCCTCAGTTGTATAGGGACGGGCTACCATAGATTCAGAAGCCGCTGACAAACTTCCCATGCCCGATCGGTGTTTAACATTTTGGCATGATGGAACGCTCCTCGTTGTGTCCAGAGGTTCAAAATCCTCGCTCTTCCACCGATTTGACCACCTCTTTTATTGGTAGTCAAACGGAGATTTTTTAGCTCTTCACCTTCGATTTTGAAGTAGTGTTTCCCTTCAATAAACCTGTCTTTATTCCTATTAAAGTTCTCGCTGATGCGTCTTGCTTCCGTCCCACAATAATCCGCAATCATTCACGTTGTCACAACCGCAATTGAACGCGCTGAGGCAGTCAAGCGGAATTTGGGACACGGATTGGCGTTAACCAAGTCCGAGCGAAACGATGCCATTGTGAAGCTATATCGGGATGGCTATACCCAAGAGGCTATTGGGGGGTAGTGCGCTACATGTAATGCTGTCAAATGTGATTGACACATAGACGAGTTTTGGTTATCCTCTTTGATATCGCCAAGATAACAAGGAGATAAACCGTGAACAGACATTGCCCCGCCTGTGACAGCACGAATACCAAAAAGAACGGCCATATTCACAACGGCAAGCAGAATCACTATTGTAAAGAATGTTTTAGGCAGTTCGTATTGAATCGAGAACAAATTCTGATTTCCGACGCCAAAAGAGAGCGGATACGGAAGCTACTTCTTTTAGAGTACCGTTGCGGGGAATCTGTCGAGTAGAGGGGGTGAGTCTCCGCTGGTTACTGGGCTTTATCACCGCCCTTTATCGAGACTTGCCTGATAATTTAAACGGCCAGGTCAGAACTGAAACGGAGGCACTCATCATCTATGCACTGGAGTCAGAAATCGATGAGATGCTCAGTTTCGTCGGTAAGAAAGCAAACAAGCAGTGGATATGGCTGGCTATCGATGTATCAAGTCGGCAAATCATCGCATTCCATGTCGGAGACCGCAGTCGGGTAAGTGCACTTGCCCTGTGGAAGTCAATACCTCAGCGCTACCGGAAGCATGCCACGTTCTATACCGATGGCTGGCAGGCTTATGAGGGTCTGATTCCACAAAAGCAACATTAGTCGTCAAAAAGCAAAAGCGGATAACCAATCACATCGAGCGATTTAACTGTACGTTGAGACAAAGGGTATCTCGTTTGGTCCGGTAGTCTCTCTCCTTTTCCAAGAAGTTAGCAAATCACATCGGTGCCATCAAGTATTTTCTTTGCCACTACAATCTCGACAAAGCATTACATGTATAGCACTACCCTCTTCCGAGTGTTTCGTCGAGTTCTTCCCGGCTCACCTTTTTCCAACCACCCAGCTTGGCGAAGAATTCCAGATTCTGCCGGGCAGTGAAGTTGCGATACAGCTCAACGTTCTCCGAGACATAAGCCAGATGTTTTTTGGCTTCGAGGGGAAACTTGGGGATCTCGATGTCATTGACAAAAGCGGTACCGCGGGTGGGGTCAATGAAGTTTAAGAGCAGGGCAATGGTCGTGCGTTTGCCCGCGCCGTTAGCGCCGAGGACGACATAAATCTCTCCCGGTTCCACTTTCAGGTTCAATTTGTCCAGGGCTAAAATGGTGTGGTCATACACTTTGGTTAAGTCTCGGGTTTCTAACATGGTTCGCTCAATTTATCCTCACACTTTTGCGTATGGCGTCGTGCGTCGTTCGTATTGCGTAGTTGGTATCTGTTCAACGTTATGCACCCTACGCATTCCCGTCCGCCGATAATAGTTCTGCCGACAGGTGCGTTCTCATGCGCGTGATCTCTTTCAGCGGTGCTGCGGCGTACACTTTTTTGTATTGCTCATTGGCTGCGACGGATAGAAAGTATTTATAGTATTTAACGTACTCGTTCCGTCCCATGGTATTCCACTTTTCCTCGCTGATGCGGACGTTCTGTTTCCGCCAGATTCCAAGGTGTATACCGTGGTGAGGGCGAAACCACCCAGAGGGCAAGGCGAGCCCTGATTCCCGAATGATATTATACAGTAGATTCTCATTCTTGACTGCTCCTAATTTACGACCCTTCAGCAACGTGGCATGCTTTTTGATTACCGATAGCGTTGACTGAAAGTACTTCTCCTTTATGATGAAGTGTAAGCCGCTTAGTCGCTCTGAGTTCGGGCGAACAGAGTTGCTATACGGGATATTGTACTTACTGCTGTGCGTGATATGCTGTAGGTGAAGCGGAAGATCTTCCTTACAGATCAGGATGTCAATGTCACCCATGTAGATATAATCGAACCCCTGAAAATGAGCCGGTCCGACCAACCACCTTAATGATTTCAATTCCTGGTTGAACTTCGGATAGCCTCGGAACATGTTCTCAATATATTTGACATCGCCCTCCCGGGCCAGATCATCACAAATAGCCCTGTAGGTAGGATTCAGTGTATCAGTCAGGAATATCCTGATACCATATGAGGGGTATGACACACGGCAGAAATACACAAACATGGGGATGTACTTTTGGTAGTGTCTATCGACTACTGCTGCCACGCACACATTCATCTCAGGCATTCCAAAACCTCCTTTACCAGCCGCTTGTTACGGTAGCTATTATTATAAAAGTGCAACACTTTTGTACGCTCATCGGCAACACGTTTAAGCGTTTGCTGCTTCGCTTTGTTTGGGTCTATACCTCTGTTCAGCAGGTAGTGCCTGTGTTTGTACACATCTTTAATCTTCAGGCTATATTCATCGAAGCTAAGCTTCCCTATCTTGCATACCCCCTCATCGTGATACTGCCGGACTACTTTATCGTATGCGTATTGAGAGTAGGATCCTTGATGGGCGACGACCCCCTTGCGTTTACGCTTGAAGTGTTCCTGTGCTGTCTTCCAATCGGCAGCGAAACGTTTGACGTCCAATGTATTCTTGGCAAAGTAAACTCCAGCGCTGACAATCTTTCCCGGCTCGAAGCGTACGACTGACAGGTCATAATCCATGTCGAATACGTGACCAAGGTCCGTGAGCACATAGCAATCGATGTCCAGAAATAGAAGGTTACTGTTCTGTTCCCGCTTGGAGAGGTCTTCAAGACACAGCACCTTTCTGCCGACGTTCACCAGCCAGTCGTCGGACGGTTCAAAGTAAGGAATGATGTTAACCCGGGAAGTGGTAGAGCGCCAACTCCTGTCGTCTGTGTAAATATATATCTGCTTGGCCTTGGTCTGCAGCCAAGTATCTATTACGAACTCGTATGCATCCCTGTAATTGGCACTGCAGAGTGTGAAGATATTATATTCCATAATGGGGCCTCCAATGCACTGATTGACGATTAACTATTGACGATTGTCAGTTCTGCTCAGGATGCTGACAAACCGCCGCATGTTTTCTTCTCGGGAACCGATATGTTTTTTGATATAAGCCTGCATCTTTGGGACGAGGCTGAAGTCTGGATTCCTAATCAGATTGATGGCCTCGTCGGTATTGGCATATACCTGAGCAGTCTTGCCGTGAATGGCATAGTCACAGACCATCCCATTCATCTCATTGTTACTGCAGATAATATGACAGCCACATAGTGCCGCCTCCTGCGGTACATTGTGTAGCCCCTCTAAAATAGTGGGAGCAAACCAGATATGGCAACTGCTGTATAGCCGCACCAGTTCAGCATGTGAAGGGTTAGTCCTGTACTCGGTGAGGAAAGACGCTTTGCATCGAGTGCTCCCAAACGCGACATACTCATATCGATTGCCCAGTCGTTGCGCTATTGCGCTGAATGTATTCCATTTCTTCGTAGGCCGCGGATTATACAGACACCCGATGCGGATGGTCTTCCCCCGCAAATGCAGGTCCCGCCAGTCATTCAGATTGATACCCTGATAGACCACATGCGATTTGACGCCGAGACGGGCGAGTTTCTTCTGCAAGCCTTTTGAATTAACGATGTTGATCTGTGGCTTGTTATACAAACGAGCCAGGTCTTTCTCAGACATTATCCACACTTCGTGACCCCGAATGTACCATGCCTTGATAGGCGCATGCGACACCAGCACCGACGAAAGACTTTGGCTCCCTGTCGCCACATACGCATCGACATCGCGGGGTAGAGCGCGTTGCAGCCGTTTGTGTGTAAACCACGTAAACCGATCAACCGCGCCGATCAGGTATACGCGGTGACCGATATTCTCCAGTGCCTCTGCACATTTTAGAACCGTCCGCGAGCCGCCGTTATTCCCAAGACCTGTCTTTACTAGGCTGAACGCAATCTTCACATGATACTCCTCAACAGTTGGGCAAGGTGTTCGGCGGCTTTGTCCATCGACAAGCTGTTCCTGTAGTGTGAAACGACGTGTTCACTCTTCAGCTTCAGCGCTGCTTCGCACGCTGCAACCAGATTATCCGCTTTAGCGAGAACGCCCGTCTGTTTGGTGATGTACTTCTCCTTCCAAAAGTTAACGTTCTCCGTTACGACCACAGGTAGACCACACGCCATATATTCTGGGATAACACGCGGGCAAGAATCATAGTTGGTTGAGCATACGACGCCAATTTTACACCGGCAAATCTGCGCCGGCAGGTACTTTCTAAGCCGCCAACCGCTCCATCTAATTCTTACGCCGAGTTTCCGAGCAAGTTCTATGTACTTAGGAGAGGTATTCCCCAAGGCTAAGACGCGGTATCTTGTGCCCGTCATCGCTCTCAGAAACAGTGCGTGCCGTTTGATATGCGCCTGCGTCGCGTTCGCCATAAAACATATATCGTGGTCTACCCGAACGTTATGTTTTTTGAACAGCCGCGCCGCCGGTTTGATAAACAGTTCCGCTCGTTGGCCATGCCTGTTCCGAATCGCGTCACGCTGTGCAACAGCGTCAGTCAGGAAAAGGTCATAATTTCGGAAGCGACTGGTGGGATAGTAGCGAGCGCCTGCCCCATAATATACCTTCTTGGCTTTCGTACACCTGGCGACGAACGCATCATAGTAAGAGAAGCCGCCTCGGGCGATGACGAGATCTGGCTCAAAGGAAGGATTGTAGTTCGACAACTTCGGCATCCATCTCTCGGTCAGCCGATCATCCACCTTGAAGACCCGATTCCCGCCCGTATAGAGCAACTCGCCCGAAGAATTCGTCACCTTCAGGTATGTGTAGAATAACTGGGTCCACATATCCTCGCACTGTTCGATGTCTTTATACAGCAACTTCTCTGGGTGTTCATGCGCCGGGGGAACCGCCCCTCGGAGGAATATAACCTTCATTTTTCGTCGTGCGTCGTCCCTGTCGGTCGAAACTCTGATTGAAGAGACCTCAATACCCGAACGCCAGTCAATTTCGGGCGACCCTCTCGGCGGCGCTAAGAACCGCTTCAACTGCGGGATTCCATTGCGGATGTTCAATAAAGATCACCGGCGTCTTGTGAGGATTCCAGATCTTCTCGTATCTGTCTTTGTTACGATAGGTCCATTTGCGACCATCTGACCATGCGACATGCGGTATGCCACACAGAGAACCCAGGTGCATCGGACCGCTTGATGGCCCGAGTAGCACAAATCCGCTGGCAAGATAGTCAAAGAGTTCGCCCAGCGGCATTCCCCGCAGATCCGTTGTTCCTGGGATACATATGGCACCGCTTCTGCTGCCAATGGCGGCGATAGCTTTGCCTTTGAACTGCTTGAAAAGTTTCGCCCATTTGGACGCAGGCCAATTACGGTAACCGGTCCCAAACTTCGTCGTACTTCTGGCGTGGTAGAGCACGTCGAAATGACGCCGCGGATCTGGCTTGCCAAACATAATGAACTTCTGCTTCAGACCTGGGCGGAATTTCCTATGTCCATGGATATGCCCTGGACGCACGTGCGTACTGCCCGCTTGTATATATCTACGATACTTTCCGTCGTCCTTCCAATCCTTGCACATCCAGCAGTCGGTTTTAACGCCCTTTACTTCATACGGTATATATTGCGTCGCAAAGTCCGAATAGAGTCCCTCATGTCCGGGCCTCCCACAAACGATGAAGGATTCACACCTTTCAGCTTGTGCCAACGCGCGTAGGTATCCTTGCCAACCGAAGAGTTCCCATCCAAACTCTCCAACCCACGGCCCTGCGAAGATTCTGTCAGCCATGTGACATATCCTCCCTGCTGTCATTAAAATGAGCAGATTTGCGAATTGACACGTACGAGATCTACCAGATTGAATCGTCATTCTAAGGATTTGAGAACCCATACCCCTCTGTAATCGCTATCACATAACTGACTCGAAAACTGCAGGTGCTGTTTCCAGATTTCGACACACATCTGCTCATGGTCTCTCTTCCCATCCTTCATCCACAGTTCCCACTTGTTCGGGTTTAGGTTTTCCGATAACGCAAAGAGGGTGGCTTGACGCCCGTATTTGAGCGGAGGGGCGTCCACGAATATAAAATCAAACTTGTCGCTGGGATACGTATGGTACCAGGGATAACTAGAACCGTCCGCACATTCCCTTGATATGAAGGGTGCTAACCGTAGCTCAACAGCGTCCATCAGGCTCATCTCAATGAGTTGTTGTGCGGTTTTCTCATAATAGCATCTGTCATGTTCCACACTCACGACCTTTGCCTGATGCTGCGCGGCATAATGCGCCAGAAAAACGGTAGAAGTGCCACTACCGATTTCCAGGATGCGTTCGGGTTTAGTTTTCTCAAGGTGTATTGTCAGTTCAATCGCAAGGCGTTTGCTAATGGTCCAGTCATTCCAGGTTAGGTGTGGTGAATCGAGCAGTTGATCCATTGTTTGGACGCCGTTTTCTTTTCGGAGAATCGAGGTGGTTTTCTTTTTTGAGCCGTTTTTGAGCCGCGTGCCGCGAGATTCCGGTGGAGCACTCAGGAGGACACGAAGTTGATCGGATGCTTGTTTTAACTGTTCATCATCTGATTGGGTAATATGCCGTGCACAAATATCGCGGATGTGTTTGAACAAGACCTCCTCTTGAATTTTCTCCGCGCGGTATTTTGTATACCATTCAAATGCTTCACGGTACATCTGTGCAAGTTGCTGTCCTACTTTTCGCCGGGCAGGCGTCCCCTTGCCGGTCGCCTCACTGTGTGTCAGTGAGTCCGAGCGTAGGATAACGTTATATAGCGGTTCATTGACATAGGAGATGTCTCCGCTCATCTGGAGTAGATTCACAACCAATGTATCATAACCGACTCGGAAACCGTTAAAATAACCGCCAATCCGCTTGAGTGCGTCAGATCTAAATAACCCCGTATGGTTCGCGCGATGCTCAAACGTTTTGGTTAGGGGGTTCTGGACGCTAGAAAAGCGGCTTGTCCGTTTCTTTGTGATAACCCCATCTTCAATCCCATGTTGGTTGCTTGCCGAAATCGCACCAACCGTACCATCTGCTTTAATGGCCTCCAGTAACGAAGAGATACGGTTCGGTTCACTCCAATCATCGGCGTCCTGTATGGCAAAAAACGGGGCAGTTGTGGCGTTAAGCACCACCGCGTCGGCGAAATATCGACCGTGATTCGAGCCGAGGTCGAATCGAACCAATCGTGGGTCGTCAATATGGGCCAATAGATCCCAGGGCACTTCCTCATCGCCATCGTTGACGACGATAAGCGTCAGATTTTTATGCGTTTGTCCGAGAATGCTCTCGACCGCCTGACAAATATAAGGTTTACACCGGAAATATGGGATGGAGACCGTAACACGATCATCGTTTATCGGCTTTTGTCCTTCTGTGTCCTGCGTCTTGACTTTTTTCATATTGACATCACCTCCATTGGCATCGGTTTGATTTGGCGTTTGTGTTTTGGGGACTGGTTTGGGCTGTTGCGGGGTAGGGCGTTCTCCGACATAGAATTCAAGGTCGGACTTAGGAATAAATGACGGCAGTTCGACCTGCTGCCAGCCCTTGCGGCCCAAAAAATTGCCAGGTGTAAACCGCCATGAGTTGGTATCGTGTCGGAGGTAAACAAAAACATCTGTATTGGATAGTTTTTCAAGACGAGCACCGCGACCGATCAGCGCCTTTAAAAACGCGGCATCTTCGGCCAACGAGAGATTACGAAACCGTAGCCCTTGATACCAGAATTTCTTCCAAAAGGTGAGTGTGCCGCCGATGACTGCGTGTACAAACATGCGTGCATGAAGTTCAGGCGTGCACGCCCAGAATTGCTTTGTGGGCAAGCATAGCAATAAACCTCTGTCGAGTCCGGTTACGTCAGCAGTTCCCGCCAAAAGCGGTTCAACTTGATAAGAGATTCGGCTTGCCGCATACCAATCGTCGTCGTCCCAAAAGACGATAATTTCGCCGTTGGCGGTTTCACAGGCCAGGTTCCGCTTGGCGCCGATACTCTGTTTCTTTGGACGCTGTATATAACGAATCCGTGAATCTTCGGGGATGAGGTCGGCAATCACGTCTGTGCCATCGTCTACGATGATGAGTTCCCGGTTGGGATAGTCTTGCCGAAGGAAATACTTGATCGCTTGGGGAACGAAGTGTCGGCGATTGTATGTGGGCATGATACACGAGACCAGAGGCAGATCGTTTCTAAGGTCAAGTACTTCCCTCCCATCCTGCTGTGGAGAATCTGTATAGAAACTCAAGTCCCCATTGATAAGGGTTTGAATCTCCTCAATTGGATGAACCTGCCACCGCCGATCGCCGGTCCGCTTGGGGCTTGTATTCTCCGAATGAACGATACCGACGTAAAAACGGTTGTCCGCGAGGGTGACGACTTTCTGGGAATGATTTGCCCAAACGAAGCGATTGTCTTCGCCGATGTTAATGTCGGGGAAGGGATGCCGCTGCCAGTGGGATTTCGTATAGCAGAGCGTGCCGCCGCATACCCACGCTCGGCTCGCTTTCGGGTAGATGTATTGCCACGACCGGTTGTGCGTCGCATCATAAAAGAAGACCTTGTCGAGACCGCAGATGTCGGCGCCTGCCTTGAGGAGACTTTCTACCTGATAGGTCAATCGCCAAGGCGCCATCCAGTCGTCGTCGTCCCAGTGGACGATAATCTCTCCCTTTGCCGCCTTACAGGCGAGATTCCGCTTCGCCCCGATCGTGCGCTTGCGGTCAAGGCGGATGTAGCGTATTCCCGCGTTATCGGGGACGAAATCGGCGACCGAATCCGTGCCGTCATCGACGATGATCAGTTCCTTGTCAGGATAATCCTGACGCAGAAAGTATTCAATCGCCTGCGGCACAAAGCGACGGCGGTTATATGTGGGCATGATACAGGAAACGAGTTTCATCGCAGATTCTGTCCTTCCGCTATGATGTCATTTCCTCCCGCTGATCTAGCAATTTCTCCAAGTCGGGATTGATGACCCCTTTTTCAAAGTCAAGCCAAATCCGTTCGTCGTTACGGCAGTCGTACCCGCGACACGGAATCGGGCGATGCTCCCACACGGTACATCGGCACGAACCTCGCTCCAGGTGGCGACAATATCCATCGGCATCTCTCGCTATCAGATAGGGTCTGCCGAGGTCCCACTTGACAATGCCCTCTTCGATATCCTGCCTTGACAGCGCAAGCTCAAGCCGACAACAGGCTGCGCGACAGAGATGAACGCGATTTTCACAATCGATTTCGACCACCTCGTCGAACGTGTACTTATCCTGTTTGAATTCCTGCAAAGCGATCTCCCCCACGCCTTGCTCTGCGAACTTCTTGACCTGACGTTTCCTGACGACCTGTTGTAGGTCGTCCAACTCCTCAAAGGTGATAAGACCTTTCTTCTCTAGCAACTCGATCAGCGCGTAACAGAAGGACGCAATCTCCAGGGACTTGGCTGCGTTCTTGCCCGCACGGGAATGGGCATCGAGAAAGCCTTTGGCGACTTCCTGGCGCAGTGCGTCGAGAAGTCCGGCATGTTTTCCATTACGGCTTTGCACATCTTGCGTACCGTCAATTTCTTGAGCCTCATGCGGGGTGGTTTCGGTTTGCATCGTGTGTATCCTCCCTTTGCCAATGGGTTTGGTGGCCGGTGGCCACCCTACGAGGTTGATTTACTCCGTATCTTGTTCTCCGCTATCGGATTCCTGTTTTTCTTTGTCGCTATCTTCCTCTTCGTCGTCCAATTCCACGTCGAAATGGAATGGATCGAGCGCATCACTGGCTGCTTGAGCGGCATTGCGACGGTCGCGTTGCTCGGCTTCAAACATCGACTGGATCTCCCCGTCAAATTCGCTTCGGCAGAGCGTCAGGTCGAAGGGACGGCGGGTTGTGCCGTTGTACTTCTTAAAGGCTTCGACATGTTTCTGCTCGTGGGGCGCGAGGATGTTGTCGATGGCATCGCTGTGTTTGCACGACATAAAGGTGCTTTGAACTGCATTCTCAATTACGTCATCCAAGGCACGGAACGACTTTGATAACCACCTCGTTGAGGTAATTCCGCTTCAAAGTCGCAAGAAGCAATCGCCGGGAATCCTAATGACCAGAGGTGCTTGAGAAGGTTGGAAATCAGTTCAACCTGAGATTCTCTCTGTTGCCCAGTAAGCACCTCGACATCCATGTAGTAACGGAAATAGAGGAATCCATCGGGGAATTCCTTACGGCGTATATCATCGAAATCCTCATTTTTTCTCACATCGATTTCACAATTGGACATAGCTACGGTATTCATTTCCACCGTCCCTGCCAGCAACCGTGCAACTGTTTTGACGAGTTGATCGTGCGTCATGTCAGTATCAACATAAATTTTGCAATAAAGATCGTTATCCATGCGTATGACTCCGGTGAGTTCTTAGCGACTTCATCGATTGAGCTTATTGCAGAGCGACCCACGGCCCCCTATCGAAAGCACCGCCGATTTGAATGACAGAAATGTCGACATTCATGCCAAGTTCTCGTTCAAGCTCTCTGCGCAAACCTCGAAGCCCTGCTTCTCCTGCCTGAATTTTCCCTGTCCGGATTGCATGTCTCATCGTTTGCGCTTTCGCACTTCCCGGATTTGGAGTCCCAAATCTTGAGCGGATAATCTCATCGAACCTTTCCAGAGAAACGCGAATAGCGATATCAATATCTGAAGCCGCTCTTGCGGCACCAGCGGCGCGACTCCCATGTACTCTAATGTCTGATCCGAAATTTCCAGCAACAGGGCCGAAACTACTCTGAAAAGCGTCTGGAACAGATTATTGTGGAAATTGCCAGGGTAGATTCGGAGTTGCGTCAATCCCTGCTGAAACCGAAAACGGCTCTTCAAAAGCTGGTACTTGCTCTTGCCGGTGACAATAAAAGCATGGGGGGCTAGAAAAGTGGGAAGATTTCGCGGTGCCGGAGGTAGATAGAAATGTGAGCAGGCCGGATGAGCGAAAGTTGATCGAAGCCGCCCGGAATGGTGATAGCCGCGCCTTCGGACAGCTGGTTCGCGAACACCAGAAGCGGCTGTTTCGTTTTGTTTACGGATTGCTGGCCGATTTTGATCAAACCGAAGATATTGTACAAGAAGCATTTGTGAAAGCTTATCAGGCAATTAGAAGTTTTCGAGCCGGCTACCGGTTCTATCCCTGGCTTTCAACTATTGCCAGGA
>JADFGN010000519.1 GCA_022567695.1 Candidatus Poribacteria bacterium
ACGATTTTCGGAAAGTGAGTGGTAGAGTGGTGAGTGGTGAATTCATTGACCATTCTACCATTCACCACTCACCCATTATTACTGGATCTCTCGATTTCGCCAACAGGGTCATCAGTGAGGACATTTTGGAAGGTAAAATACTCGAGCAATACGTATGGATTCACTTCTCTTTCAACCACGGGGTGCTGAAGCAACGCCTTAATCTCTGAAGCGAAGATGAAGACCCCATTTCCGTGGTAGTAATAGAGTGGTTTGATCCCATAGCGATCGCGAGCTAAGAACAAGCGCCGCTGAGTATAATCCCAAACGGCAAAGGCAAACATGCCGTTGAAGCGATGTACGCATTCCTCACCCCACTCCTCATAAGCGTGGACGATGACCTCGCTATCCGTTCGGGAGTAGAACTGGTGTCCCAATGCTTCCAGTTCAACACGCAACTCCTGGAAGTTGTAGATTTCACCATTGTAGGTGATGATGACATCACCGGTTTCGTTCGTCATCGGCTGCTGCCCGGCTGGTGACAGATCAATAATGGCCAGCCGACGATGTCCCAGGCCTATTGGCCCATCCGTGTAGTGGCCCTCACCATCGGGACCTCGGTGGGCAATGATGTCCGTCATACGTTTGAGCAAACCAGTCGGCACCGGGTCACCGTTTAGATTGCAAATACCAACGATTCCACACATTTGTCACCTACAATTCATCGAAGATTCGCTGCGTTTCAGCAACCACCAACGTCTGTTCAGCCTTTGTCATTTGTGGGTAGAGCGGTAGCGCCAGACTCAATCGATCCGCCAAGTAAGCATTGGGGAACCGCCCAGGTCGCAGAGCATATTTTTCAGCATAGTACCCCAGAATCACTGGCGCATGGGTACCCTGGCGCGTCGCAATCCCCTTTGCTTCCAGTCGCATCATCAACGCATTGCGCTGCTCATACAAATGTATCACATTATTCAGACTGGGGGTTTCCGGCTGGAAAAGGCAAACATAAGACTGATAACTGTGTACACATCCATCAGGTATGCAAGGCGTCTGAAGGAATTCTACCTCTGCAAGCAAACGATTGTATCGCTCTGCCCGCTCAGTTTTCTCTTTAAGGATGTGCGCAAGCTTTCCCATTTGAGCAACCCCCATGGAGATAGTAAAGTAAAAGGATACCAAAAAACGTCAGGTAAAAGTACACCACTTTGGCGGTGTGACGAGTGACGAGAGACGAGTGACGAGTCCTTCTTGCACACAATCTCCTGTCCAGTACATGATTGTGACGGATACAATCACTGGAACAGGAGGTAATTACGAGGTGATAATTGTGGAAACATGGACTCAGATTCGTGAAATGTACTTTATAAAAGGGATGTCAATGCGAAAAACCGCAAAGACTCTAGGTGTCAATCGTCGCACGGTCAAACGCGCCATTGAAGTTAGAGGTGGACCGCGCTACGAGCGAAGTGCTGCTTATCCAAGTTTATTGGATTCCTTTAAATGGGAAATCCACCAGATGATAGAATCCACTCACGGTGAGATTCTGGCAACTGTCATCTATCAGCGGCTGATTTGCCGACCAGAAACGTCACTAACCCCCAGGTATCGTGGCAGTTATGAGACCTTGTTGCGGTATGTCCGTGAGATCAAACCACAGCTCAAACCCAAGGAGGCATTCTTGCAAATCGAAACCCCAGCAGGCTTCGATGCACAATGTGATTGGGGAAAGGTTGATTTGGTCATAGCCGGCAAGCCCAAAAGAGTCTCAATGTTTGTCCTCAAACTGTCGTACTCAAGATATCGATTTGCCTGTTTGTTTTTCCTCGAACGTCAGGAATGTTTTTTTGAGGGGCACATACAAGCCTTTAAGTTCTTTGAAGGCGTTGATAAGCAAGTGACTTATGATAACCTCACCACGGCCGTGTTGAAAATTCTAAAGGGGAAAGCCCGTATCGAACAGCAGGCCTTCATTCGCTTTCGTGGTGAATTCCCCTTCTTAGCCAACTTCGCCGCGCCCAAAAAAGGGAATGAGAAAGGCAAGGTCGAGAGCGACATAAGGTACATTCGCAATCATGCGTTCGCACTCAGAGACGAATTTGCAACCATTGATGAGGCGAATGCCCACTTGCTTTTGTGGCTCAAAAAAGATGTGTTACGGGTTCATGGCACTCATAAGGAAGTGATCTTGGCGCGATATGAGCGCGAAAAGCCTCACTTGAATCCGCTCATCGAACCCCTGCCAGAAGGTTGCCGGGTGGTTTACGCGAAGGTCAATAAGTTTAGCTTTGTCCAATTTGAAACCAATCGCTATTCAGTTCCCACAGAGTATGTCTCAAAAACGGTGATGGTTAAGGCGTCGGCGATGCGAATCAAAGTGGTCTTCATCGACAAAGTCATTGCACAACACCCTCGCCTTTTCACCCGTGATGCTCAACAGGTCAATGTCAACCATTTTCTTTCTTTGTTGGAGAAGAAAGCGAGAGCCGTTGACCACGCCGTCATCATGCAGGCATTCAATTTAGATCCGATTTTCTATCAGTTAAAGCAGAAGTTTGCCGGTGCGGTGGAAAATCCGAATCGACAATGGATAAAGGTTTTGCGGTTGATGGAGCAATATTCGATGCAAAAGGTTGCCAAAGCTGTCAAAACCGCATTGGCATACGATGCTTTCGATTACGCTTCGATCAAAAACTTCCTTTTGCAACAAGTTTATCCCTCCATTGATATCGGTCAACAAAACTGTTTAACCGACCATCCGCAACTGGCGGCTGTTGTTGTCTCCTCAATTGAGCTTTCTCGCTATGATGTGTTACTTTCGCAGCCGGTGGGTGAAGACATCCGCGGTGACCGCGGAGAGGAGGCAAAATGAGGGATAAGAATTTGGTGCTCTTAAAACACCTGAAAACCTTGCGTTTGCCCGCTTTTTTGGCCAATTACCCGCGTGTAGCGACTCAGTGTAGCGAGACCGATTGCTCTTACGAAGAGTTTCTATCTATCCTCGCTGAAGAAGAAGTGAATCAACGGGCAGAACGTGCCATTTATCGACGAATCAAGGCGGCGAGATTCCCGCTTCAAAAAACCCTTGAGACCTTTGATTTCGCCGCCCAACCCTCGATAAAGAAACAGCAGATTCTGCAATTGACCCAATGTGACTTTATCGAACAAAATAGCAATGTGATATTTCTCGGGCCCCCTGGGACGGGGAAAACTCACCTTTCTATCGCTCTGGGACATGTGGCTTGTATCAAGGGGTATCGGGTCTACTTCGACACGGCTGCGGGACTGATTAATAGCCTTCTGGAGGCTAAAAAGCAGCTGTTGCTTTCAAAGAAGATGAAGCAACTTCTAAGAGTCGACCTGGTGATCTGCGATGAGTTGGGATACATCCCCTTTGACCGAACGGGAACCGATTTGCTCTTCCAACTGGTTGCCGCCCGCTACGAACGCGGGTCGATAATTGTGACAACCAATCTGCCCTTTAGTGAGTGGACTCGTGTCTTTCACGATTCCGCCACCGCCGCGGCTGTCATTGACCGGATCATCCATCATTCGGTCATTATCCAGATTACTGGACAGAGCTACCGACTGGCTCACAAAGCGGCAGAAACGACGAAATGAGAGGAGGTGAAAGAAACATGACGAGGGACCGCTTGGCAAATTTTATAGGATACCAAAAAGCGATGCAGCTGTGGGACCTGTTTTGGGCCGACTCTGAAATTCTGCTTCGAGACATCCGAGGGATCGTCGAGCCCGGAGACGATAGATAAAAGAGAAATCGCCAGACAAATGACAAAAAGCATTGGCAGCATCTCAGCCAACATCGAAGAAGGGTTTGGCAGAGGCTTCGGCAGAGAATTGAACCAGTTCTATCGCGACTCTCGTGGCTCTGCCCGTGAGAGTCGCGAAGCGGGGGGTATCAAAGAGCAAGGCATTTACTTGACAAACAAGTCGTTGCTCAAAGAATCGCGCTACTTGATGAAATTATTTCGATTTTAGTCGCGACAATTGAACGACGACGCTAATTTTCCTCGACACTCGTCCCTCGTCACTCCTCACAAAAATGGTGACAAAGTGGTGCACTTTTGCTTGACGATTATTGGTGCACTTTTACTTGACAATTCCCATCGGCTATACGCAAAGATATTTCTGGGAAATCGACCCACTCGAAGATAATGGATTTGCTCTGCTGAAGAATGTTAAAGGTCAGGTACTTTCAATGCACGCAAGCTGCACGCAATGGAAAAATCTGTTTCGGTTTGAGGTTTTTGGTCGCAAAGGATATCTGATAATTGATGGATTGGGCGGAAGTTACGGAACCGAAACCCTTCAATTTGGGGTCCGTCGCCCTGAATCAGGACCGCCCGATGAGACTGTTCACCATTTTGATGACACAGATAAGTCCTGGAATATGGAATGGCATGATTTCACGACTTCTATCACAACAGGCTCAAAGTATCAAGCAACCGGGCTCGATGGATACCAGGCTGTCCGAATCGTTCATGCCATTTATGAATCCAGTAGAACAGGTAAAAAGGTTCTCTTATGAAGGCAATGATATTAGCTGCGGGCCAGGGAACTCGACTCCGACCCTACACGAACAGAAGACCTAAACCCATGATACCAATCGGGGGAAAACCGATTTTAGAACATACGGTCGAAAGGCTATCACAATTCGGAATACAGGAAATTGCTATCAATCTCCATTACCATCCGGAGGTTATACAAAACCATTTTGGTGATGGCGCGAAATGGAATGTTAGCATTCGTTATTCCTATGAAGAATCCCTTCTTGGCACAGCGGGAGCCTTAAAAACAATATCCGACTTTTTTGACGATACCTTTATTCTCTGGTACGGTGATAATTTATGTGATCTCGATCTGCCTCAACTCATAAATTATCACAAGATAAAAAGTGGAATTGGAGCAATCGTCTTACATTGGCGCGAGGACGTGTCTCAATGCGGAATTGTTGATCTGGATAATGACTGTCGAATCTTACGCTTCCTAGAAAAACCATCCCCCGAACAGATCTTTAGTCATTGGGTTAACGCGGGGGTTTTTGTGTTAGAACCAGAGGTATTAAACTATATCCCAGGAAACCAAAGCTACGATTTTGGGCACGATCTGTTTCCCAAACTTTTGGAATCAGATCGGGCGCTCTATGGCTATTGCATGCATGAAAACGAAAGAATGTGGTGGATTGATAGAACCGAAGATCTTCAAACTGTCATCCGAGATTGGGAAAGAGGATAAATCTGATGATTTTCGTAAAATATGTGGATTTGAAGCCTATGCACCAACTGATAATGTTTCGGAGTTAACCGCAAGAGTTAA
>JADFGN010000520.1 GCA_022567695.1 Candidatus Poribacteria bacterium
TAAGGCCGGATTGACTCCAGAGGAATTGATAACGATATGGGTGATGATGATAGTGAGTTCCGCTATCCCGTCCAAGGGAATGATGGGATACCTGCTTCCGTTTTTGGTTGCACCGCTTTATTTCGCAACGTCTGAAAACGAATGGGCGGAGACGCTTTACCCAAATCTTCCGGAGTGGCTTATTATTCGGGATAAGCAGGCCGCCACGGACTTCTACGAGGGGGAATCATTGGTGCCGTGGGCGGCATGGGCCAAGCCGCTTTTAGTGTGGACGATTTTCATTATTGTCCTGTATTTTGTGACAATCTGTCTATCGGTAATTCTACGCAAACAGTGGGTAGAACGCGAAAGGTTTATATTCCCACTGGTTTCTGTGCCTGTGGAAATGGTTCAGGGTGGAACATCAAACTCTCTCCTTACCGCCCTTTTTAAGAATAAACTGATGTGGTTGGGGTTCACGATTGCCGCAATGTTTCATCTCCTGAACGGACTGCATGAATACCTCCCCGTACTTCCCCGTATCCCTAATCGCTATGACCTCTATACGCCATTTACCGAAAGACCGTGGATTGTCATGCGTTGGTGGCCGCAACTTCGGCTGTTTATTTATTTCTCCGTTATTGGTATCACATACCTTCTGAGCCTGGAAGTCTCCTTCAGTTGCTGGTTCTTCTTCCTTTTCTTCAAACTCCAGTACATGATCATCAATGCTTTTTCGATTCCAATTAGCCCTTGGATCAGTGTGAGAGGGCAAACGATGGCTGTCTATGTCGTTCTTGTTTTGGCATTCTTACTCAATAGCCGCGACCATTTAAAAGATGTATTCAAAAAGACATTCTCCGAAAAGAGCAAATTCGACGCGATCGACGATTCCGATGAGCCGTTGCCTTACAGGTGGGCACTTCTGGGACTGATTCTTGGATTTCTCTTACTCGGTATTTTTTGCGCCTATGCGGGGATGTCGCTATGGGTCGCTTTGAGCATTATCGCGTTATTTCTGATCGTTTCTACCGCGCTGACATGGATGGTAGTGAATGGTGGATTGTTGCTCATCCAAGCCCCCATGTATCCTTCCGAATATTTCGAGACGACGATCGGCACGAGAGGAATAGGTGCAAACAGTTGGGCCCTATTGGGCTTTCAAAGGGTGATGATGCGCGATTGGGGCGGGATTTTGATGCCAAGTGTGCTACACGGATTTAAAGCCGCTGACCCTGTCAAATTAAGTCGACGAACCCTATTGAGGGCAATGATGCTAGCAATCCTCTGCGCGATAGGGGTTTCCTATGTCGCGTCCCTACCACTCATTTACGAGAAAGGCGCTTTAAACCTACAGAGGGGGCCATTCGTTGGATCACCGAGATATTTTAACCATATCGTCTCTCTGATACAATATCCGAAGGGGACAAAATGGTCGGAGGTTTACAGTATGGTTCTAGGGGTCGGGATTACACTCTTGCTCCTGATCATGCGCCATCAATTCATCTGGTGGAAACTTCACCCAATTGGGTATGCGATGGGAGCGGTTTATTCTTCGTATTTTTTATGGTCTTCAATGTTCATCGGCTGGCTTTTAAAGTATCTGATACTGAAAACCAGCGGTGTCGGACGGTATCGCCACTTTAGACCACTGTTCATGGGGTTGATTCTTGGCGAGTATTCCATCGTCGGTTTATGGATGGTCATTGGTATGTTTACCGGGGTAGATTATCGGGGTGCGTTGCCGGGATGAAATTCTGAACCTGTATAAAACGACGGAGCCCCTAAAACATCCGGGTCCATCTCAGGGCCAATCGCGGTTTCCGCTTAAAGGTGAATCTCGGGGTTTGCTCCCATTCAAGGGCCTGCGCTAAAGTAAGTGTAAAGTTCAAATCCTCATCGTCTACAATCACAACGCCAACGCCCATATTCACTTTCACATCCTCCAGATTGAAGGCCTCCAAATCGTTCCACACATGCCCGGCATCAATAAAAAATAGAATTGAAAGGTCGTCGCCGCCCAAATTGTGATAATATTCGAGGTTAAAAAGTGCCATCTGGTCGCCAGCAAATTCGTAGAGTTCATATCCCCGAAGTGTTCCCGGACCACCAATGATAAATTGGCGTTGAACCGGAAGCGGCTCTGTCGAAACTCCAACCTTCAAGCGCAGGGCAACAGAATTTCCGGCAACGCGCTGATAAAGCCTGAAATTGGCAATGAATCGCGTGAAATCGAAATCAGAACCGACGTCTGCATTGCTATGTTCAACCTCGAAGGTATGACGCCAACCTTCACGCGCGTCGTTCGATCTGTCGATTTGATCAAAGTCGTATCTTAAAGCGGCACTTCGCAGGTGGCCTCCTGTAATGTCTCTATTTTCCTCTTTTACTGCACCCCGTCTAAAAAGACTCCAATCCGTTGATTTCACAAGACTTCGATGATTTTCATCAAGCACACGCAATGTCAGTGCATGGGGCAACTCCGATGGCTTCCATCGAATGGAGATCTCCGAACCATCTCTCAGGTAATAGTCCCGAAAATCCCCGCCATATAAAAAAGCCATCACAAACTGTTCTTCGCCATTTGGCAATATGTCTATATCCCTGACCTCCGTCAAGCGATGGATTTGTGCCGTAACTGTCAAATTCCATACGCTGAGGAAACTTTCCGTGGTTTGCACACCAAGCATATAATTCCCAACTTTGTTTGAGAAACCGTAGGTCAACTCCCCAAATAGTTTCAAGCGCGAAGGCGTCCAAAGGTCCGGCTGTTTCGACCATTCTAATGACGGTCCAAGCCGCAAACCGTCGACGCGATTAAATCCACCGCTGATGTCAAATTTCGAGTTGACGAGCTCTTTCTCAAAAACCGTAATCGTTGCGATCCGCATCCCCTTTTCTTCATGGATGCGCGATTTCACTTTCCGAAATGGCAGTACAGATTTCATGAGCTTAATTGAGTTGCGCAGGTCGTTAGGTCCCTTTTCAAGCTCATGTTTGATTTCAGCGGTACTGATTTCCCGGTTTCCCTGAATACGAACTTCGTGAATTGGCTCGCCTTCACCGTCCACAAATTGAGTCGAGGGGAATGGCGTGGTTGTATTCTCGGCTTCACTGTGTTCCGGGTTATCCAAATCCTCATCCATCACGGACCTAAGCTGTGGTATGTCCAGCCCAATCCCATCCAAGTTTGCCAATAACTCCCCGATTCGCTCAGGATGGATTTGACCAACGATGTTCAAGAGAAGCGTCTCAGTTTGTCCAGTAATTATAACAAAAATGCCATGTACCATCTCTCCATCCAACAGCACATTGACTTGAACGGTTTCCGCCTCTTTCTTGACTTTGACGATAGTTTCCCACTTCCGCTTTTTTAAGATCTGTTCATAGTAACGAGTGATTTCGTCCAAACCCTCAGTTTTGCTGTCATAACCACGGAGATGCACGCCCTTTACCATCGAAATTAACTCGGCAATTTCGGGTTCTCCTTTTGCTGTCTTGGCAACGAGTGTGATTAACGTACCGTCGAAATTAAGCTCTATTTTTGGTCTTGGCGCATTCGGGAAGTCGAAGGGGATAAACCCTATCGCTTCACCTTGCGCTTTAGCGATCGCCAAAAAGTAGAAGACAACAGCAAAGGCAATTATTGGTCTAAAGTTTCTGCTGTGTTTCATCGCTGACTTTTCTCCTCACTTCGCCACAGGCAAACGTGCGCCATGTTGTCCGAGATGTATGTTTAATTCTGCGAAGGCTTCGGGGCGGATGTCACCAACAATTTTAATTACGTGCATTTCCTTTCCTTGAATAGCGACGACGAAAATTCCGCGGAAGCTATCTTCGTCGTATTGGGCAAAAATGCACGAGTCGTGTTTATCCTCGTAAACCCGGGTAAGCAGACGCCATCCCTGTTTGCGCATCAACTCGGCGTAAAGATTGAAGATTTCTTCCCGGCGTGCTTCGGTCGATTTTTCCAAAGTGAATTCACTAATCTGAATTCGTTTCACTCCCCGTATAAGCATGGCGGCACCCGGTTCTTCCTCCTGAACAAAGCGTGCCCCAAGGCGTGTAAGCACCGACCAACCGGGACCGCCAACACCAATTCCCATCTTCTTATGTGCGTAATCTAATCGATTCGCACGACCGGTATCGCCACCTCCGACGAGACAGCAGCCACAACCAATCATCCCAACAATAATAAATAGAATCAGAGGTAAGAACAGAATTCGATTCATGTTTTAAGACTATTTTAGAATTGAGAAGCCTAATGTCATTCTGAGCCTTTGGCGAAGTGCGTGAGGTTCTTCCTTTTATCTATCGTCTCCGGACTCGACGATCCCACTCGAAGAGAATCTAGATCTTTCGCGAAGTTTACCCTTGAGCGCAGCGAAGGGCTCAGGCCTGTCCTCGAGCGCAGCGAAGGAATGACATTGTTAGCCTCAAACATATTTTTCATGAAGTCGGGCGATATCAATCCTGCCTGATGTATTACCACAGATTCGGACATTTTTCTCGACCTCCGTCGGTGTTCTCATACCAACCAAAGCCACATTGACAAGCGGATTGGACAACACGAACTGAAGAAGTGCAAAAGTGTAATCAAAGGTATTTTCCGGATTTACCTGCTGAACCCATTTCTGGAAAATTCCAGAGGTCGCGGTTCGCATAGTGCAGATGCCCATGTCTTTTTTTCGCGCTTCATACATGCTACCAAAAGGGCGAGTGGGTTCAGCGGGATGTTGATGGATGAAATTGTACGCAATCTGCATAACGTCGAATCGCTCTGACGCAATAAATCGATACACCGCTGGATTGTTGTCTTCACTTGTAAATCCGATAAAACGTACCAGTCCTGCCGCTTTGAGTTGATACATCTGATCAAGCATACCACCTTCGGACAGAATAGAATCCGCCGCCTCCTGTGTGTATGACGACCCATGAATCTGAAGTAGGTCGATACAATCGCGTTTGAGTCTTTTGAAGCTGGCTTCAACACCGGGACGAATATCTGTGACCTGCCATCCGACTTTCGTTGCCACAAAGATGGAGGCATCGCCCCCCGCGAGTGCTTCGCCAAAAATGGATTCGCTTGCGCCTTTGCCGTAGCCTGGTGCCGTATCAAAGTAGGTAATGCCAAGTTCTAATGCCTTCTCAATGGCCTGGATGACCTGCCTTCGATGAACGGCATCGGCTGGATTATATTCTCTCAAGTAATTGGGCAATCCAGCCGGTGCTCCACCGAATCCGAGCCGGCTGACGGTCACGTCTGTTCTACCAAGTCGAACATATTCCATGATATCCTCCACAGGAAGCGTTGACGATTAACCCGTCTCATCAGCT
>JADFGN010000521.1 GCA_022567695.1 Candidatus Poribacteria bacterium
TTCTCGAACAACTGACTGATGATTTTCGTCCTTAACTTAGCGGCATTCGAACCTAGCCGAAAAATTCGATAAATCCTTCGATTCGTTGTCATATTTTCTTTTCATCACAACTTGGGTTAATTATAAAATTCCAATAGACTCAGAAAAGCTTCGCCGTTCTATGCCGAGTCATTTTCTTCTTGGAAATTATGCGTGGGCTGATACCCAATCTGTCGGGCTTTATCAACCAAAAATTTCGGATTTGAAATGTCCGCGCAGATATGGTAGATTGCCCACCGCTGCGTCCACCAGACATGATGACTGTGATTCAGATTCAGGGCGCAAGAAAACGCTTGCGCTGCATCCCTGAGATCGAGCCACAAGGGGTTTGGCGATTTCCCTCGAACCTCCTCTTCGAGGACGAGTTCTCCCAAACGCAGAGCGGTGACCGTAACCATATGATCTCTTGCGAACTCCCGACAAGTCAGTTCTCCAAGATATTTGGTCATCTGCGTAATCTCCGGCGATGGGAGTGGTTTCCAGAATTCGCTGATGTAGATGTCATCAGGATATGCCTCAAAAATCGACAAACTGCCCGCATAGATGAATCGCTTGATTCCTGCTTCGATAGCGGCACTGAATAAAGTATGCGTGCCCCTTGTGGCGAAGTCGAGCATCATCTGCTCACGTTCTAATCCACCTTCGGGGAAATCGGGTGGCGGTTCGCCTGTATGAATGAGGGCGTCCATTCCGCGCACAGCCTGACGTGCATCGGCCGCATCCAAAATGCTGCCATCCATCATTTGAAACTTGCCTTCTTTACCAATCGGGACACTATCCAGAAGCCGTAGATTATGCGCGTCGCTGAGCTCATCTGTAATCGCGTGGGCGAGTCGACTCCATCCACCTGTTATCAGAATATTCATCGGTGTGCCTCCTGATATTCTTTATCATTCATCATACCGAAAAAGGCATCCATCTGTCAAACTCTTTTTTGAAAATTACGACTTTGTCATCAGAACTTCAATGAATAACGGCAACAAAAATGAAAAGGATAGCTGGGTATTCAATCCAGTCAACCACTCTGTTTCGAGCCTATTGCCGGAAAACGGCACGATAGGTTTTAACTGAGGGGAAATCCGGTCAACCGGACTTCTCTACCGCCTTATCAGGTGGATCAATGAACCCTACCAATGGCTCAATCTGATTGACAAGTGGGTCTCAATCTGTTATAATTGATACTTAGTCATTCAAGGGAATCTAAAAGAAAAATCACTAAAATTGAATACGTTTCAGATTCAGGTGCCGATGATTACAGTCATCGGAGGATAGGGAAGCGCGGTGAAAATCCGCCACGGCCCCGCCACTGTGAACGACGGAAAATCGTGTCCAATCTGCCACTGTTCCCTTTTGGGAATGGGAAGGTGGACAGCGAGTTGTCGTAAGTCAGGAGACCTGCCTGAATCGGCTTTCACTAAAAGCTTTCGCGGGAAGGCTGTGAAACCGTGACGTGGTGTCCCCTGCTCTCATCTTTTTGAATTGAAATATTTGGACATCGCGGCAAGATCGGAATCATACAAAAGCCCCAGCTTTCAACGTGAAAGCTGGGGCTTTTTGTTTTCTATTGTCAGCTACCCCGCCATAAATGGCGGAGCTTGTAAGAAAGTTCTGAAGCTGACCCGCCTAAGTCTTAATTGACTACGTTACGAGCGAATACATAGGCACCGTCGAATGCTTCACCAGTTCGACGCTCTGCGGTAAGTGATTAAACAGGCATACGGGGTTGAAGCCGGTGTTGCTTACACGCTTGACCACTAGGTGGTCAACGCGCAAACCGCTCGATAACATTGGCAAGGTGACCATTACCCTAGAAATAGGAGGCTCATTTTGAGCAAAGTTTTTGTTTTAGATACCAACAAAAATCCGCTTGCACCCACACATCAAGGGAATGCAAGACGGCTATTAACCAAGGGCAAAGCGGCAGTGTATCGCCGCTATCCATTTACAATCATCCTTCTTCGTCCTGTTGAGACACCCGACAAAGGCAATCGACGATTGAAGATTGATCCCGGTAGCAAAACAACCGGAATCGCCATCGTCAATCAAGAGACTGGAGAAGTTGAGTTCGCAGCGGAGTTACAGCATCGAGGTCACCAGATAAAGTCCGACCTTGAATCTCGCCGTGTCATTCGTCGGAGTCGAAGAAGCCGGAAGACCCGGTATCGTAAGCCCCGATTTCTCAATCGTACAAGACCCAAAGGTGGGTTAGCACCGTCGCTGATGAGCCGTGTTTACAACATCAGCACTTGGGTTAAGCGATTACGAAATGTGTGTCCCATTCAGGCAATCAGCATGGAGCTTGTGAGGTTCGACATGCAGAAAATGCAAAACCCAGAGATTGACGGTATAGAGTATCAGCAAGGAGAACTATTCGGATACGAAGTCCGCGAATACCTCCTTGAGAAATGGGGTCGAAAATGTGCCTATTGCGGTGCAGAGAATGTGCCCCTTGAAATCGAGCATATCGTCCCGAAAAGTCGTGGTGGCAGTAATCAGGTATCAAACCTGACGTTGGCTTGCACATCTTGCAATCTCAAAAAAGGGGCACAGACGGCCGAAGAGTTTGGACACCCTCAGATTCAAGCGAAAGCAAGACTGCCATTGAAAGATACCGCTGTTGTGAATGCAACCCGTTGGGAACTTTACGGGCAACTGAAGGCAACAGGACTGCCCGTTGAAGTTGGCACAGGTGGCATGACGAAATTCAATCGCTCTTTGCAAGGCTTACCGAAAACACACTGGATTGACGCTGCGTGCGTTGGCGAATCTACACCCGAAACGCTTTTTGTACAACGAGTGAAGCCATTGCGGATTACTGCAACGGGTCATGGCTCAAGACAAATGTGTCGCGTAGATCGTTTTGGTTTCCCTCGTACTAAGCCGAAAGGCGCAAAAAAGGTCAAGGGGTTTCAAACCGGAGATATGGTCAAAGCGATTGTTACCAAAGGCAAGAAGGTCGGGACATACGTGGGGCGAGTGGCTGTTAGAAGCTCAGGCAGTTTCAACATCAAGACCCCAAACGGCACAGTGCAAGGAATCGGTTACCGATACTGTCAACTAATCCATCAAATGGATGGGTATACATACGCCATTTATGGCGCGGCTTCCTCCCCGCCATAAATGGCGAGGTTTCCGCCGCGAAGATTCTATGAGAAAGGAGAATGCAACCATGTCCGAAACTTACATTCCGCTATCGCAAATCAACACGCTCGTTTTCTGCTCGCGTCGATTCTACTATGAATCGGTCGAAGGGCATCAAGTGATAAACGAACACATCGAAGAAGGCCGAATCAAACACACTCGCGTGCATACCGAAACGAAAAATCAGCAGAAAAATGGGCGGAAGATCTCCCGGCAACAGTACGTTGCCTCTGCCCAACTCGGTGTCTGCGGGTATATCGACCTCATCGAGGAAAAGGACGGTATCCTCTACCCGGTCGAATACAAGAAGGCGGGCACCGGAAACTGGCTTAACGATCAGGTGCAACTCTGCCTCGAAGGGATGCTGCTTGAAGAACACGCCGGTTTGCAAATTCCCCACGGTTACATCTACTACATCGGGTCTAAACGGCGTCGCAAGGTGGCTTTCGATCAAGCACTGCGGGAAACCAGCCGCGAGTTCGTTGCTGAAGCGAAGTTGCTATTACAGACCCGAAAGATTCCAAAACCGGTTCACGATAACCGGTGCAACGGGTGCAGCGTGCGCAAAATCTGCCTGCCAGATGAGATTGCCTACCTGCACGAACTCGATGCACGTCCGAAGCGCATTAAACCGGCGCTGGGGATTGACAACGTGCTCTACGTCGATGAGCCGGGGTGCGCGCTGAAAAAGACCGGGGAACGTATACTGGTCGTCAAAGACGGGGAAACGATTCGCGACATTCCGCTGATTCATTTGGGACAGGTGGTCATCTGTGGTTACAGCAGCCTCACGACGCCGGTCATGCAAACGCTACTCAACGAAGGGATTCCGGTCGTCTTTCTGTCCGCTTATGGTCGATATCAAGGCACGCTCACGCCACAGATTTCGCGAAACTCGCTGTTGCGTGTTGCTCAACACCAGATCGCCAGAGACACTGAAAAATGCCTCCTGCTGGCGAAAGCGTTTGTCCATGGCAAGATTTCTAACATGCGTCTGATGTTACAACGTCGGAAGTGGCGTGGAAAAGCAAAAACGGCGGACGGACAATCACAGATTGTGTCGAGTATTGAGAGCATCGCCCGGATGCGAAAACAGATTCCGCAAGCAAGCGCATTGTCTGAACTCCTCGGAATCGAAGGGAATGCATCCGCTGCGTATTTCCGATCGTTCGGCTTCATGCTTAAAACCGAGATGGGGTTTGACTTTAAACAGCGCTCACGTCGTCCCCCAAAAGACCCAACAAACGCGCTACTGAGCTTCGCGTACTCGCTTTTGACGGCGGATGTGATGTCTGCCATTCAAATAGTCGGACTCGATCCCTACGTCGGTTTTTTTCACCAATGGCATTATGGCCGGCCCTGTTTGGCTTTAGATCTGATGGAAGAATTCCGGCCGATTCTCGCGGACTCGGTTGTGATTTCATTGATTAACAACGCCCAAATTAAGCCGGATGATTTTAATGAATCCCACGGCGGTTGGTTTCTAAAGGACGCCGCACGAAAGCGATTCTATGCCGCCTACGAAAACCGGAAGAATGAGACGATAACACACCCGGTCTTCAAGTATAAAATCAGTTTCCGCCGCACTATTGAATTGCAGATTCGTTTACTCGCGAAATATTTGACCGAAGAAATCGATGCATATACGCCGCTGACCGTTCGATAACTCCGGTTGGGAAGGAAGCCTGGGATGTACTACGTCGTTGCCTACGATATCACTGACGATGGGCGAAGGAACCGGATTCTTAAAATTCTCAAGGATTTTGGCGCCCACATTCAGTACAGCGTGTTCGAGTGTAATACCGATCGACGCGCGTATCTTCGATTGAAGGAGCGACTCAGCGACGCAATGCACCCCGAAGAGGATTCCATGACCTTCTATCACCTGTGTCGGTCGTGTAAGAACGGAATGGAACGGATGGGGGTCAAAAAAGGACTTGACAAGAAATCGTATGTCGTTTAGAATAGGGGTATGTTAAAACTGTCAGCGGTTGAGATGACGAAACCCCCCGACCCTGACAGGATTACCGAAAAGTCAATTGAGGCAAGCGTTTCGCTCTTTACCTGCCGATGAGTAAAGGTAAAGGCGAATTCTCGGAGCGCGTAAAAACGACCCTGACAGAAACAGACACT
>JADFGN010000522.1 GCA_022567695.1 Candidatus Poribacteria bacterium
TATATCTACCAGCCGCACGCCGAAGTCTATTGCCTAGAGAATCCTGAAACCCTTTCAGGCGATCCGGTCCTCCCCGGTTTTATCCTAGACGTACAAAGGCTTTGGTCGTGAAAAGAATGGGATTATCAACCCACTTCTTGCCCTTTGTATTGGAGCTGGTACAGCCGATAATAAATTCCCCGTTTTTGTAGAAGTTCGTTATGCGAACCCATCTCCCGGATTTGTCCCCGGTGCATCACGATGATTTTATCAGCGTTCTGAATCGTCGATAGCCGATGGGCGATGACGATCGACGTCCGATTTGCCATGAGGCGAGCAAGCGCATCTTGGATCAGGAGTTCAGTTTCGGTGTCTACACTCGACGTCGCTTCGTCGAGAATCAGGATGTCCGGGTCGGAAGCCAACGCACGCGCAAAAGCAACGAGTTGTTTCTGACCCACAGATAATCCACTGCCATCTTCCTTGACCTCGGTTGCGTAACCTTCTGGCATCTTCTGAACGAATTTGTCCAGATGGACCTCCTTTGAGGCGGCAATCGCTTGAGCTGATGTAATTTCGGATTTGCCGAGGTCGATGTTCCCTTCAATCGTGCCAGAAAACATGAAGATATTCTGTTGCACAATGTTAATCGAATGACGCAGGTCTTCGAGATTCATCTCTCGAATATCCACACCATCAATCGAAATCTGACCTTTGTTGACTTCGTAGAAACGGCAAAGGAGGTTGATGATCGATGTTTTGCCTGCTCCGGTGTGTCCCACGATCGCAACCTTTTCGCCCGGCTTGACCTGGAAGGAAACATCGCGCAACACATAATCTTCGTCCTTATAAGCAAACCAGACGTTGCGGAACTCAATTTCTCCTCTCAATGCCTGAATCTCTTTCGCTTGAACGGGGTCTACAATTGTCGGCTCCGTATCCAATAGATCAAAGATTCGCTCAGAGGATGCCATTGCGTTCTGGAAGATCGTGTATTTCTCGCTGAGTTCGCGGATGGGCCAGAAAAGCTGACGACCGTATTCGATAAAAGCATAGAGTACACCAAAAGTCAGCGCATTTTGCAAAATCTGTCCACCACCATACCAGATGATCATCGCTGTGGCAAGCGACCCCGTGACTTCAATCATCGGAGAGAAAAGCGAAAAGTAGAGGACAGCGCGAAGGTTTGAGCGAAGATAGTCCTGATTTCGTTCGTTGAATTTCTGGAAGCTTCGACGTTCCTGTGTGAACAGTTGCATTGTCGTCATGCCGACGATGTTTTCTTGCAGGAAGGCGTTGATTCGCGCAAGATGCCTTCGTTGATCGCGGAAGGCGCGCCGGGAGTAAACCTGATACACCATCGTTGCTCCAAAGATGATTGGCAATACCGTAAAAGTCGCCAGCGCAAGCTTCCAATTTAAATACAGCATCATCGCCATAATGCCCCCGACGCTTAGCAGGTTCGCAAAGATTGTAATTACCCCATCGGTAAATAGCTCATTGAGAACCTGGACATCGCCCATCACACGGGTCATGAGCCGTCCAACCGGATTGCGGTCAAAGAACTGAACATCCAACCGTTGTAAATGCGAGAACAGTTCCCTACGCATGTCGTACATCACGTTTTGACCCAGCATCTGCATACGATACTCTTCAAAGTAATTAAAGGCGAATTGTGCTAACAGCGCAATCATCATGTAAAACGCTATTGTTCCAAGGCCCTCCATAAGTCCGGGTTCAATATGCTGGTCGATTGCAATCTTCATGAGCCAGGGTCCTACCAGTTTCGAAACCATATTGCCCATGATCAGAAGCGCAACAAAGGCGACTTCAAGTCGGTACGGTTTCAGATAGGAAAGCAACCGCTTCATCAAAACGCGATCATAGACTTTACCCAGGTCATCTTCTTCTGGGCTGTATTCGTGTAGTCCACTACCGCCACCATTACCAAACACGTGGTCCTCCTTTTTTGATTATGAGATACAGATTAGTTTCCATGAGCCCAAGGTTTCGATACGCTTCGCTACTCAACCCAGCGGATTCTATCTTGGTTTGCAAGAGTCAGAGCCAATCCTTCACTTCGTTCGAGGACAGGCCTTAGAAAGTTGGGCTACGAACGGATCGGGTTTCTAATTTAACATTGTCAAGTTAGGATTCAAGATTCAGGGGCAAGATTCATTGCATCTTTTGCATCTTGCATCTTGTCTTTTAAAGTTCTTCCAGTTCTTCCTGCAATAGCTGTTTTTCATGAATGTTCGCATAAATGCCGTCATGCGCAAGCAATTCCTCGTGTGTACCGCGTTCGGCGATCTCCCCATCTTTCAGAACAACGATCAGGTCTGCGGATTTGACCGTTGAGACCCGGTGGGAAATAATGATGGTTGTTCGATCCGCCATGATTTCCTTCAAGCGGGTCAGAATAGTATCTTCCGTGTGCGTGTCCACGCTTGCGAATGCGTCGTCCAGAATTAGAATCTGCGGGCGAATCAGAATCGCACGCGCCAGTGCGGTGCGCTGTTTCTGTCCGCCGGAAATCGTGACGCCTCGCTCACCTAAATAAGTTTCTAATCCATCAGGAAACTCCTCGATTTGTGCCAGCAGATCAGAGGCGTGAGCTGCCTCTTTAATCTCAACTTCGTTCGCATTCTCGGCGCCGTAAGAGATGTTATTTCGCAGGAAATCGGAAAAGAGAAACGGTTCTTGTTCGATGAAACCGATATTCGATCGGAGGACTTGCAGGGGGATGTCCTGAATATCCACTCCATCGACGAACACAGTGCCCCGTTCTGCTTGATAAATGCGAGAAAGCAAACTGGCCAAGGTCGTCTTGCCGGACCCCGTCGCGCCAACAATGGCAACCGTGGTGCCCCGCTCGATCTTGAGATTGATATTCTTGAGTACAGGCGGCCCGTCGGAGTAAGAAAAGCTGAGATTTCTAAATTCAACCTCGCCGCGAATCGTCTTGATGTCCTGACGCACATCCTCACCGTCGTAGATCTCCGGTTTCTCACTAAAGATGGTATTGATTCGCTCCATCGAAGCGGCAGCGCGTTCAAAGGAATTAACAATGAAGCCAAGCGTAATCATTGGACGAACGAGCATCATCAGATAGATACTGAAGGAGACAAAGTCACCGAACGTGATCTTTCCATCGATGACGTGGCGCCCACCAAGCCAGAGGAGGACGATACCACCAATTCCGGGTAGAAATCGGAATAGCGGGAAGAAAAAGGTTGTGAGGCGGATGCGTCTGCGATTGCATTCCACGAAATTCTGATTGAGTTCACTAAACGCCTGAATTTCACTTTGTTCAAGCGTATAGGCCTTGACAACGCGCACGCCGGACAGATTTTCCTGTACTTTGGTATTCATCGTTGAAAAGGATTCTTGGATCTCCTCGTAACTGACGTAGACGCGCTTGCCCAGTTCGCGAATCAGCACAGCGAGAACTGGGTAGGGCAATAGAGAAAAAAGCGTCAGGCTTACATCAATCTGCAACATGATAATCAGCGCGAGAAAGAAGAAGACGATTGCATCCGCTGTGTACATGATGGCACTACTGAGCACTTGCCGAACGGAGTTCATGTCACTCGTCGCACGTGCCATGAGATCGCCTGTGCGTACATTGTCATAGTAATTGGCGGACAGTTTCTGCAAGTGGGAGAAGAAGTCGCTTCGTAGCTGATACTCCATTCGCCGTGCTACGCCTTGAATTGTTTTGCGTTGTATAAATCGGATGCACCCGCCCACGAGGGCAATTCCGAAGATCAGAAGCGCATAGAAGAGCACTTTCCGCGTGGTTATCGTTCCCTTCAGATCGTCGATCGCCCATTTCAAGATCTTCGGGGTGACTAACAAAAGGGCGTTGGTAACCAAAACAAGGGAAAAACTTGCGATAATGGCAACTCGATATTGGATAACGTATTTCTTGAGGCTGAGTAAACTACGAATTTGGAATTCCCCCTTTCGTAAAACGTGAACTGTGACGGAGATAATTTGATAATTCCCCGTTTCTATTAATTGATCACATGAGGATGAGGTTTTTATTAGACGTGCGGATATGATGTGAGTTTACATAGATGAGCACTCCATACGAATTATCGGTCAGTGAGATTATTGACATTACTTTCAAATTAAAAAGCCACCCACATACGTTGTAGGCGGCTCTTTTGCTTATTTTTCACCTCTAATTTTCGGATCATGTCATTACCACTTCCCAATTTGAAGCACTATTCTTCAGACTGAAATTTAATCCGCAACATCCTCAGCAACTTCTTATCCCGATCCGCAATAATTTGTTGCGCTTTCCTTGCGGAATAATCATAGAAACCGGAACCGCTTTTTACACCGAGTTTCCCTGCCTTAACCAAATCTTGGAGTACCTTCGGGGCATCTTTGGCATGACTCAACGCCTCAAACAGATAGCTGCAGATTGTGTTGAAAACGTCCAATCCACCGAGATCGGCGATTTCAAGAGGGCCAAGCAGCGCCCAGCGCAAACCAATACCATGCTTAACCACAGCGTCAATGTCATCAGGCGAAGCGATTCCTTCTTCGACGAGATGCAGCGCTTCTCGGATGACTGCAAATTGAATGCGATTGGCGATAAATCCGGGGATGTCTTTCTTAACTAAAACGGGGTGCCTTCGGATGCGTTTCGCCACATCCATCAGCAGTTCGCAGGTGGTGTCAGAAGTCTTCTCGCCTTTAATAATTTCCACGATTGGGACGATATGGGCGGGATTGACGTAATGCATCCCTGCAAAGCGGGTTGGGTGAGAGACGACCGTTGCGATTTTGGAGATGCTCAACCCCGAAGTGTTGGTGGTAAAAATCGTCTCTTGAGCGCAGATTTCATCCAGCGATTGGAAAAGCTTCTGTTTCGTTTCGAGTGCTTCGACGATCGATTCCGAAATGACGTCGGCTGGCGCAAGATCGATTAGATCATTCGTTGGATGAAGGTGTGCCTGTGCAGCTTCTGCCGCTGTCTGCGTGAGTATACCGTTTCGGATTAAGGTCGCTTGGTTCTCTCGAATCCGAGCAAAACCGCGTTGCATTCCCGCGTCGGATCGATTGTACCAGATAACATCATAACCTGATTCGGCGAAGATCTCCGCGATTCCAGAACCCATCGTGCCCGCACCAACGATGCCAATCTGTTTGATGTCTGAAGCCCTCATTCTCCTCTCCTAAAGTGCAAACCTGAGTGACGTTAAAATTCTATCTAAGCTGTAAATTCCTCAAGGATCGGTAAAGGTTGTTTATCTTGAAGAAGTCCAAGCGCAGCTGAAATGACATTCCTTTGCAAGCTAGGGTTATTC
>JADFGN010000523.1 GCA_022567695.1 Candidatus Poribacteria bacterium
AGGTGTTTATAAAATCATCGGTTTGCCTGATGATGAATTCCCAGACCTTCCGTCGATTCAGAGTGCTTTCTTCACAATGGACGCCGAAGTCCTGCGTTCGACCATTTATAAAACTGAGTTTGCCGCTTCAACCGATGAAGCCCGGTATTTTTTGAATGGTCTCTATTTCTATCTCACGCCAGAAAAGACGGAGGTTGTTGCAACCGATGGACGTCGTCTAGCGGTTGTGTCAGGTGAGCCACTGACACCGCCGCCTGAGGAACCTGTAGGCATCATCCTTCCACTGAAAGCGGTCAGAGAGATCACCAGAACATTTGCTGAATCTGCTGAAGTGAAGATTTCGTTGCTGGAAAATCAGATCCTTTTTGCTGATGATGAGGCGACGCTCACTTCACGATTGGTGGAGGGGGAATATCCGCAATACCAGCAGATTATTCCGCAAGACCACGAAATAAGTACGGTTGTTGAGAGAGAAAGATTGCTTGATGCAGTCAGACGTGTGGCCTTACTTGCGAATCAAAAAACCCACTCGATCCGTTTAGATATTCAGGAAGATGTGATTCGCGTATCTGCGAGGGCACCAGAGCTTGGAGAAGCCCACGAAACGGTATCCGTCAAAAGTAGCAACGGTAACGTGGAAATCGGATTTGATGCCCGCTACCTTGCGGACGCATTGCAACACATTCAAACCGAAGATGTCGTTATAGAACTCAAAGATGCCCACACCGCAGCTGTTTTTAAGCCTGTTGGTGAAGAAGGTCATCTCTGTCTAGTTATGCCGATGCGATTAGAATCTTAATTCGGGGATTAGGTGTTAGGGTAATTTTAGTGCTTAAATCTTAATTCCCAATGCTTTACACCTGACGAAAATGCGATTAGACCATCTTGTGTTACGCAATTTTCGGAACTATGTTGATTGCGAAGTTGATTTTCCGAATCGAGTGAACCTGATTATTGGTGGAAACGCTCAAGGAAAAACCAGCCTGTTGGAGGCGATTTATTTTCTTAGCACCGCCAAATCACACCGAACCTATCCAGATAATGAGCTCATCCGGCATAACGAAGACTGGTTTTACCTCAAAGGCATAATTGCCTGCTCTGACAAGGATGATTCGTGTACGGACCCCGATGAGATTGGGATTCAAAGCGACCTAATGACCCTTGAGGTTTCAAATCAGTTGAATGGGCGGAAAAGGTTCAAGCTGAACAGCCATCTTCAGAAGAAACTCTCGCAGTGGATTGGGCAATTCAAAGTCGTTTTTTTTTCGCCGGAGTCTCTCACCTTAGTCAAGGGATCCCCCGCCGATCGCCGCCGTTTTATCGATCTACTACTTTTCCAGATTGGTTCAACGTATTTGAAACACCTGCAAAACTATCAATCTGTTCTCAAGCAACGGAACGAATTGCTCAAGCAAATTCGCTCGAAACAAGCGAACGTTAAACTTTTGGAAGCTTGGGACACGTTGCTTGTTGAAGATGGAGTTGCTATTATCCAAGCGCGATCGGAAACCCTCGACCAGCTGAAGGTACATGCGCAAGCCAAGCATGCTGAATTGACCGGCGATTGTGAAAAACTGGAGTTGATATACCAACCTCCAGCGATTCTTACAGGAATCGATTCCGTAAGTCGATCGGAAGCGGTTGAGCAGTTCCGTAAGGCTTTAAACACTTCCCGTGATAACGATATTCTACGTGGAACAACTTCAGCGGGGCCCCACCGTGACGACTTCAAGTTGGTGTTGGAAACACAATGGGAAGGGACTATCCTCCGTGAGGAAGCTAAACCTTTTAGTTCACAAGGACAGCAACGGACGATTGCGTTGGCTCTGAAATTAGCAGAATTAGAAGTGATGCGTCAAACAACACACAAGACGCCAATCGTTCTGCTAGATGATGTCCTCTCTGAACTTGATGAAGTACGCTCGACATTTCTATTGGAGTTGCTCCAAGATTTAAACGCCCAGACCTTTATTACATCGACCCATTTAGACGTCTGGATGCGAGAGGTGAAGGATTGCCGCGTATTGACAGTGAAGAATGGGCAAATTGATTGATTCGTCACTCCCAAGTTGACTTGGTATCATATGATTATTGACCCTAAGAAAGAAACGCAGAAGATCGATAGCCTTCTTGAGAAGCTACTTCGTGAACGCGGGTTTGATCACAAGATTATTGAGCAGAAAGCACTCACGGCTTGGAAGAATGCTGTTGGTCCGCCGATTGCTCGCAATACCCAACCGGTGTCGCTTATCAATGGTCAGTTGACCGTTTATGTGGCGAACTCCGTTTTTATCAATGAGCTATTGTTTCTTCGAGGGAAAATTATAGCGAATCTCAACGAGGAAGTTGGGCAACCTGTTGTCAAGGAATTGCGATTGACGGTAAAACCGGTCGAGCGGTCAAATCGTCAGGAAATTCAACGTTCCCCCCCTTTGCATCGTCCAAAATCAGAGAGGATTTCTCTCACTCCGGAGGTTTTAGAGCGGGTTGAGCAAACGGTTGCCGAGGTCGAGGATGCAGAATTAAAAGCATGTTTAAAGCGGCTTTTTATCACGCAAAGCCAATGGACTGTGATCGACGATTGATCAACACCAACAACTATATGAGAGGAGTTAAAAGAGCGTGTGACACGCGATATGACATCAGACTCGTGGTTTTCTCCTCGCATTTTGCACGTCATTTTTATGTAAACGTAATATTGATTTTCACGTTATAATAAAACATATAGAAATTCATGACAAAGGAGCAGAAATACATCATGGGAATTTCCTACACGGCAGAAGATATTCAAATTCTCGAAGGACTAGAGGCGGTTCGCAAACGTCCTAGCATGTTCATCGGTAGCACGGGACCATCAGGGTTGCATCATCTCATCACGGAGTTAGTCGATAATTCGATTGACGAAATCGTCGCGGGGTTCGGGTCGGAGGTCGAAGTAATCATTCATGCAGATGGAAGCGCAACTGTACGTGATGAGGGGCGCGGAATTCCCGTCGGTAAACATGTAAGTGGGGTTTCAGCACTACAGGTTGTTATGACGACGTTGCATGCCGGTGGGAAATTTGATAGTCGTGAGCAGGCAGGTTACAAAACGGCGGGCGGCTTACACGGGGTTGGTGCCTCCTGTGTGAACGCTCTGTCAGAATGGCTGCATGTTCAGGTGCGACAGGACGGAAAAGTCTACCAACAGAAATATGAACGTGGCATTCCTTTGACCGATGTGGACGTTATCGGGAGAAGCCAAAAAACCGGAACGACAACCACTTTTATGCCGGATGCAGAGATTTTTCAAACCATTCACTTTTCGCATGATGTCCTAGCAGAACGCCTTCGTGAATGGGCATTCCTCAACCGTGGCGTTAAGATTATCTTCAAGGACGAGCGACTTACAGAAGATGGCAAAGAGAGAGAGACTCGCGTTTTTCAGTACGAAGGTGGAATCGCGTCGTTTGTGCAATATCATAACCAAAATAAAGAGGTACTCCATAACGAACCCATTTATATCGAGGGAGATAGAGATGGCGTTTTTGTGGAGATTGCCCTACAATTTAACACAACCTATTCTGAAAATATCTTTTCCTACGCCAATAACATCCGCACCTCCGAGGGGGGATTCCACGAAAGCGGTTTCAAAAGTGCCTTAACGCGAAGTTTCAACGTTTACGCCAAAGAAAACGACCTCTTAAAAAATGTGAAGATTACATTGTCCGGAAGCGATATTCGTGAAGGGTTGACAACGGTACTCAGCATCAAAGTACCCGAGCCGCAATTTGAGGGACAAACAAAATCCAAATTGGGGAATACTGAAGTTGAGGGGATTGTGCAAACCTTCGTAAATGAAAAGCTGAAAATCTACCTCGAAGAAAATCCCGCAATTGCGAAAAAGATTATCCAAAAGAGCATTCAGGCGGCGCAAGCCCGCGATGCGGCTCGACGGGCAAGAGAGGTTATTCGGCGAAAAGGCATCCTCGATTCAGCATCAATGCCCGGCAAACTCGCTGATTGTTCAGAGCGCGATCCTGCCCTCTGCGAAATCTTTCTTGTTGAAGGAGATTCAGCAGGTGGGACAGCGAAGCAAGGGCGTGATCGGCGTTTTCAAGCGATACTTCCGTTGAAGGGGAAGGGCATCAATGTCGCCAAGGCACGGTTGGATAAAATCCTGAAGAACGAGCAGATCATAGACATTGTGACCGCACTTGGCACAAGTATCGGTCAAGAGGATTTTTCGATTGAGAAGTTGCGTTACGCTAAAATCATTATCATGGCAGATGCGGATGTCGATGGAGCGCATATCCGCACGCTGCTGCTCACGTTCTTCTTCCGGCAGATGCCTCAGTTGATTCAGGACGGGCATCTGTATATCGCTCAACCGCCCCTGTATCAGATTCGGAAGGGGAAACGCTCCCGATATCTCCAAAACGAGGAGCAGATGAATGACCATCTTCTGGAACTCGCGGTGGAGAATACGGAGATGACGAATATTCGGCGAGGTACGCCCTATACATCAGATCAATATCACACCATCGTTGAATCCATCCGCAAGATTCAAAGTTTACTCAGCGAGTTGCAGCGCAAGGGGATCGATACAGATCGACTCTTCGATCAGTATTTTCGTGGGGAGGAAAAGGTGCCTCTCGTCCATATTCAGACCGATCAGGGAGAATTCTATCGCTTTGAGGATGAAGATATTGAACAATTGATTAAGCAAAACATGCAATCCCAGCTTGAACTTGCCGAACTCGGCGAAACGACCGAGGCTATAATTGAAGATGTCTCGGATATGTCCGAAATTCGGGAGTTGGATAATCTGACCGGGAAATTGAAGGAATACGATATTCTGCCTCATGATTTCGATCGCGCCAATGGAAATGAGAGCAGCAATGGCAAGGCCATTTTTTCGATCCGAGAAGGAGATGGAAAACTTCGACGGGCAAACACGGTTTGGGATGTGTTACAAGAGGCGTCGGAGGTTGGACGTCGTGGGCTAACGATAACCCGATACAAAGGGCTTGCCGAGATGAATGCGGAACAATTGCGCGAAACTACAATGCATCTAGAGTCCCGTGTGCTACTTCAAATCAAGCTGGAAGATGCGGTTGAAGCAGACCATATCTTTACCTTGCTCATGGGAGATGCAGTTGAGCCACGCCGCGAATTTATCGAGCGGTATGGAAATCAGGTGAATCTTGATTTGTATGGGGCGTGATCCTGAACTTTAACAGGTTGCAATCATGAGGAAGCCCAATTCCGTTTTTCAAATTCCAATACC
>JADFGN010000524.1 GCA_022567695.1 Candidatus Poribacteria bacterium
CTCAAAGCGTGTCTTGATTCTCCGCTAATGAAATCCCACACTTCCGAATACTACCGCGAGGCAATCGAAGCCACAGGCGATCTGCTCGTTCATACCCATTTCGGTGGTCGATTCGAGCGAGAAGCGGATGGGCGCGTCATCCGACTCCGTAACAGGGCGAACCCTCCCGGTGCCGATGATCGGGCATTTCTTAAAGCCGCAAAAGAGATTGTGAATTATAGCGGGCATATCGGTTACGAATTGTGCAGCCCCGTCCTTATTGGCCATAATCACGCCGGGCTGGAGTATGCTCTGCTTCAAGCGGAATTGGCAGGCGAGTATATGCGAGGGGTTATTGATTCGCTGTAGCGCGAATTTTCAGGGGACGCGATTCCAATGTTCGGTCTGAAGTCTAGCGACCTATACGCTACAGGTTGATATTACTTGAGGAGTGCGAAAACTTTGTTTTCGCAGCCCTTCACGAAGCCTGCCCTCGAACGAAGTGAAGGGTTCGAGGGTAAACTTCAACAGAGTTTTTGCACTCCTTATGAAATTACTATATTTATTGCAGATTGGTATTATGGCACAATTACCGCGACAATGTCATAAAGAGGAGGTTGCTTATTTTGCAACTAGATGTGAATCAAGTTCGAGAGGAATTTCCCATCCTCAAGGAATCAATCTATCTTAACGTTGGCACGGTTGGTATATCCCCTCAATCAGTCGTTGAGCGTGTCTTGGAATCAATTGCGTATTTTGAGACGCGAGGGCATCTGGTGTGGGGTGAATGCGAAAGCCGGATGAATGAGAGCCGTAAACGCATGGCGCAACTTCTCGGTGCGAGTCCAGAAGAAATAGCCCTAACACGCAACGCAACCGATGGAACCAACCTGACAATCAACGGTTTGGATTGGCGGAAAGGAGATGAAATTTTACTTTCTAATCACGAGCATCCTTCGATGCTTTTCCCCTGGACCTATCTTCAACAAAAGGGAGACATCACTCTCAAACGCTTTGGGATTTCCCGCGACCCGAGTGAGACCGTAGAAAATGTTCGTAACGCAATTACGCCCAAGACGCGCCTTCTCGCAACTAGCCATGTGACCTCGCAGCACGGGGTCCGCGTGCCCGTCAAGGAAATTGCTACGATATGTCGAGAACATGGAATTTTGACGCATATCGATGGAGCGCAAGCAACGGGGCAATTTCCAATTCCAGTCCGGGAGATCGGGTGTGACTTTTATACGGGGAACATCCACAAATGGCTGCTCGGACCGAAGGGTACAGGATTCTACTATGTTCGGCAAGAGAGACTCGACGAAGTTAAACCGACATGGGTGGGAGCGGGCACAGGACATTTTAGTGATCAGGATGGATTGACACCAATCAACCAGGCGAGTAAATTTGAGTATGGCACGCTTGACTTCGGCAAATATGCCGCCATCTCCGCCATCCTCGATTGGTTTGAAACCCTCGGCTGGAAGAATGTCGAAGCTCACATGCGCCAACTCTCTGGCTACCTTAAAGCAGAACTTGAGAAGATTCCGAATGTCACATTGTATACGCCGCACACATGGCAAGAATCTTCAGCGATGACGACGTTTTCGGTTGCCAACATGCCATGTCATGAAGTTAGTGGTCACTTGTGGGAGCGTGACCAAATCCTCGTGCGTCTCGTCGGTGAGTATGACGCTGTGCGAATCTCGACGGCTGTATTCAATACGAAGGAGGAAGTCGATCTGCTTTTGAAGCATATCCGAGATTTTGCCGAATAAATTCCTGACAATATTCGTGGAAGCGATTCCACGCCTAATCATTTGTTGCGTTCGACATAGTCTTTCGCTTTCGCTTCCATCGCCGGATTCCGTAGTCCTACAGTCTTGGCTTCAGCCAAAGCCGCTTCTATACTAAGCCCTCCATCAAGTGCCTGAAAAGCCAGCCAAATTGCACCCACGCGGTTTGCCGAACCACAATGCAGGAGGACGGGTTGATTTTCGGCGTTGCTCAGTATTTCGCGCATCTCATTAAAAAGCTGATCGGTCATCATGTCGGGTGAGCCGATGCCCAAGTTGTGATACGACATCCCAAGATCGCTGACCACCTGTTTCTCATCAAATGATAGTTCCTCTGGCATACGCAGATTAATCACGGTTTTAATCCCGACTTTTTTAACCTCTTCAAAATCGGCTTTGCTTGGCTGACCCGCCAAGTAAAATGCCGAATATTTGTGTACATTTGGGGTGATGCCAAGTGTTGAGGTTTCGATCCTTGCGGTTGCTTGATCGTCTGTTTTTTGAAGCCGCTCGGTTTTCTGCCCTGCCTTCTGGGTGCAGCTACTGAGTAGAAATCCAAGTATCACCAGACTTCCTAAAATTCGTCTCAAATCGAGTTTTTTCATTATTCGTACCCTCCGTCTAAATGTGTTAAAGCAGATGGCGTCAAATTTCCGTTCCACCTAATCGGAAAAAAGGTCCTTTCTCTTCTAAATATTTCTGCAATCAAAGGTTGGAATTCGCGCTAATCTCTCTTTTCGCAAATCGCATAAACATAAGGCGACGTCAACTGTTGATTCGGGATGCAAATGGCCGAAAGTGCGTTTGCGACAACGATGTCTATCAAGTTAACAAGTTTACAGAGAACTTCATGACCAAACTTCCCGATAGTCGAAATCCACGGCGAGTAATCGACGACGCTTAGTTTCAATGCCCCACCGGTATATCCAACCTCAAGAACATCAAAACCAACCGCCTGCAAGTTGCAACTCAGGTCTACAGGGCGAATAACCTTATGTTTTGCCAAGAGCTTGGGACTCGCAATTTTGGCGATTGGTGTGTACACGCCGCGTAAGTTAGGGATGATGGTGAGCATTTTGCCCGCTGGTTTGAGAATGCGATACATTTCCCTTAAGATTCCCGTTGCATCCGTGAAATGCTCTATGAGTCCCATCGAATAAACAAAATCAAATTCCACCGGATGCGTTTGCGCAAAGTCAAAAAAATCCTGACAGACAATGGTTGCTTCGACGCCCTTGATGGCGAGATTGCGTTTAGAAAGTTGACAGCCGATCTCTGAGAAATCAATCCCGTAACCTTCGAGTTCATAATTTTGCGCCAAAAACGGCAACCACAAGGAGTCGGCGCAACCAATCTCGATAAGCTTGGGGCGTGTGAACGAAGCCAGTCCACGCTTAAATAGTTTCGCCAGTTGACGATTTGCGACATACGCCCAACGAAGATGCCGAACCTTATGGTATTGCAAGTTCCAGATATCAGTCCAAAACTGTTCGTCGGTTAATGGGTCACTGCTCATAATTGGATTAACTCCAAATCTTTTATATTATCCACAGTATAGAGTGAACTCGTGCCATTGTCAAGACGGTTTCAGATCCTGAATTTCCTTCGTAAAGAAAAACTAAAAATTCACTTGACAACTACGAAGTATTTCGTATATTTTTCAAACCAATTCGGCTTTCAAGGTGTACACAAATCTTTAATATCTCAAAAGGGGATGAACTCAATAATGAAACAAACTACACCCCGACCGACGGATGCAGAACTGGCAATTTTGCGCGTGCTTTGGCAACAGGGTCCCAGCACAGTGCGCCAGGTGCAGGAGACATTAAACCATAGCCGACCGACCGGTTACACAACCGTTTTAAAGTTAATGCAAATCATGACCAGCAAGGGGGTAGTCCGCCGGGACAGATCGCAACGAGCGCATATTTATCAACCCGTCCTTGCTGAAGAGGAGACACAGAAGCGGCTAGTGAGCGATTTGCTCGAACGCGCTTTTGGCGGATCAACCATAAATCTAGTCATGCAGGCACTTTCAGCAAAAAGCGCGTCTGCTGAAGAAATAGCTCAAATCCGGCAACTGCTGGATAAATTTGAAGGAGGTTCAAAATGAGTGGATTTGAAGGCGTATTTTCACACCCGTTTATACATGCCTTGGGGTGGGCGTTACTCCATTTCATCTGGCAGGGAGCAGCGGTCACAATTTTACTGGCAGGTGGGTTGTTTCTATTGCGAGGTCATGCCGCTAGTCTTCGCTATGGAGTCGCTTTGAGCACCATGTTGCTCATGCCCCTTTTGTTGGGAATCACGACATTTTTAATATGGAACTCATCGCATGCCAACATAGCCGAGCAAAATGAAGTCCCGCGTAGCCGAATCAAGAAAGGCACTCAAATTGATTCTATGCGAGAGGTAGTAGTTGATGAATCAATGGCTTTATCCAAACTAAAAAAACTAACTCGCGCACAAGAAAAATCGACAACTCCATCGAAAAATTTCGCATCAACTGAACCCCTTGCTGTTCGTTGGCGTTCGTGGGTTTCCGATCGACTTGAATGGGTGCTGTCGATTTGGCTGGTTGGTGTTTTGGTTTTGTCTCTTAGGCTCATGGTTGGATGGACACAAGCACAGCGCATCAAGCGAAAAGGAACATCCCCTGTTCCAGCCCATTGGCAAGAACGTATGACAGGCATTTGCGAAAAACTGGGGCTGAAGCAATCGGTCCGTTTATTGGAATCTGTCCGGGTCAAAGTGCCGACAGTTATCGGCTGGTTGCGACCTGTGATTCTACTGCCAGCGAGTGCTCTCATCGGTCTGACTCCAGGGCAATTGGAAGCGCTCATCGCTCATGAATTAGCACATATCCGGCGGTACGATTATCTTTTCAATTTGCTGCAGACAGTGGTTGAGACGCTTCTATTTTACCATCCCGCTGTGTGGTGGATGGCGAAGCGTGTTCGCATTGAGCGTGAACACTGCTGTGATGATTTCGCCGTAGCAGTTTGTGGGGATGCACTGACCTACGCCAACGCGCTGACCGAAATGGAGCAGTTGCGAAACGTCTCTCCACAGTTGGCTATGGTTGCCAATGGCGGTTCGCTACTCGAGCGCATCCGTCGTCTCATCGACGCTCCAGCCGTAACCGCTAGTACTTCCGCACGACGGCTCGCAGGAGTCGTTGTCGTGGTCACCATTGTCGTTATGGGAGGGGTTGCATATCTCTCAAGTGGAGCGATGGCTGTGCCTGCCAAGACCGATGATACCACCACGCCATCCACACAAGTCACCTCTTACGATAAACAGAAACTGTTAGGTGAACTGATGAGGGCATTGGATAACGAGGCTGAATCCGTTCGTGAAAAGCTCGTAGAGACACTGGAAAAAATTGGTGAACCGGCTGTTCCTGCATTGATAGAAGCATTGAACGATAAATCTGAAGATGTGCGGCATGAAGCTGTTGATGCCTTGGGCGATATTGGCGAGGCATTGGTTAACA
>JADFGN010000525.1 GCA_022567695.1 Candidatus Poribacteria bacterium
AACCACTGGGCCAATCATGAAGATCCATTTCCCTTCCTCAAGGAAGTACTTACTACGCCGATACATCCAAGTGGGCGTCCCCCTTGGAGATAGATTTCTTTTTGCCGGCCACAATGCATCATGTCAGATTTTCATGGATTCATAGCAAGTGTGTAATTGGTGAATGAACATGCGCTATCATCAACTCCATCCGTGGGACGTTACTCCGAGCGAAGCCCGTTGCATCCAAGATGAGCTTCGTGGCCGGGTCATACACACAGATAGATTTGAGAAAATAAAAACCGTCGCCGGAGTCGATCTCGGCTTCAAAGGAGAACTCGCACGGGCATCAGTGATTGTACTGAGTTTCCCGGAGTTACAATTGGTCGATGGTGTTGTCGTAGAAAGTCCCGTTCCTTTTCCGTATATTCCCGGTTTATTATCTTTTCGCGAAATGCCGCCGCTTCTTAAAGCCTTTGATCAATTACGAACAGAACCAGATCTCATTATCGCAGATGGGCAGGGAATTGCTCACCCGAGACGTTTCGGACTCGCATCGCATTTAGGAATCATCTTGGATAAACCCACAATCGGTTGTGCGAAATCGCGCTTATGTGGAAGACACAAGATGCCCAAAAGCGAGGCGGGGTCATTTGAATATTTGCATGACAAGGACGAGGTTATCGGTGCTGCGGTGCGCACAAGGACTAACGTCAGTGTCGTTTATATCTCGATTGGACATCGCGTTTGCTTACGCTCAGCGATCAAGCTAACATTGGCGTGTTGTCAAAAATACCGCCTTCCCGAAACCACTCGATATGCCCATCAAGCTGCGGCAGGGAAAATATCTCTACCCAATCCGGCTGAACAACCCACGCTTTTTTAAAACAACAATTGAAAGAGTAATAAAATAAACCATGAATACCTTTTCAAAACGCCTAAATCGATTACCCCCTTATATGCTTGGAAAGCTCAAACAGTTGACTTATGAAAGGCGGCAACAAGGGGTTGATGTCATCGACCTCGGCATGGGAAATCCTAACCAGCCAACTCCGAAACACATTGTGGATAAACTCTGTGAAGCTGCACAAGAAGAACGGCATCATCGCTACTCTGTTTCACGGGGGATTTTCAATTTACGACGTGAGATTGCCTGGCATTATGAGCGACGCTTTGGGGTACAGATCGATCCCGAGCACGAGGCTATCGCCGTAATTGGTACCAAAGAGGGGATTTCTCATCTCGCATTGGCGCTGATTGATGAGGGGGACCTCGCGCTTGTGCCTAATCCGACGTTCCCGATTCACATCTACAGCATTGTCCTTGCTGGTGGAAGCGTCGTCAGCATCCCGTTACGCGAAGAGAATGATTTTGTACCGAGTGTCGCCGAGATTGCCCAAGACATCTGGCCACGCCCCAAAGTGCTCATCCTGAGTTTCCCGCACAACCCCACAGGTGCGGTGATCGATCTCTCATTTTTTGAGGAGGTTGTAGATTTCGCGAAGAAACAAGATATGATTGTCATACACGACCTTGCGTATGCCGACATTGTCTTTGATGGCTACAAAGCACCCAGTTTCTTGCAGGCGAAAGGTGCGAAGGACGTCGGTGTAGAATTTTTATCCTTATCCAAATCTTACAACATGGCTGGCTGGCGTTGTGGTTTTGCCGTTGGCAATCGGGATATCATCGAAGCGTTAGCACGAATCAAGGGCTATTATGATTACGGCATTTTTGCCCCGATTCAGGTGGCGTCGATTATGGCGTTGCGAACTCCAACGGACATCGTGGAAGAAAACTCAGACATCTACCGTAACAGACGCGACATTTTGGTAGATGGACTCAATCGAATCGGCTGGGATGTCCCGAAACCCAAAGCGACCATGTTTGTGTGGGCACCCATTCCTGAATCGCATCGCCATCTCAGTTCGATGGATTTTGCAATGAAGCTGCTCGATGAAGCGGAGGTATGTGTCTCCCCCGGCGCAGGATTCGGACACAACGGCGAAGGCTACGTCCGGATCGCGCTCGTTGAGAATGATGATCGTCTCCGTCAAGCCGTGAGGCAGATTCGGCGAGCGTTGTTCAGATGAAAGGAATGGAGTAACCGTTCAGGTGTCAACACAAAGCCGAACCCAAAGAGAGGCGCGGCGGGAGCCTTGCCCTCCCTAACCCTCTGAACGGTTACGAAATGGATGTAGTAGAGGTCGAATCGTGGGGGACTTTTTCAGAATCAGCTACCTCGCCTCAAAATCCGCAATCTGAGTCAAGTAATCGTAACTCTGCTGTGCTGCATCCTCCGGTGTCATGATTTTGGCAAACGCCTGATGCACAGTCACATACCCATCGTAGCCAATCTCAGAAAGTCCTTGAAATACCAGATTGTAGTCCATCCCGCCTTCATCCTGCAAGCGGATTTGAGTATATGCCACCTCGCCGCGAATCCACGTTTCGAGACGCGAATCGCCTTCTGGAGATTGAATGTGGTTTTGGAGATACACGTTGAGCAGATAGGGTGAAAACCGCTTGATTGTCTCCACTCCATAATCTTGTCCGCAGAGATCGAGATTCGCGGGTTCGTAGATGATGCCGAAATTCGGTCTATCCACTCGCTTGAGCACATCAAGTGAACCGTCCACCGTTTCAAAGAGGCTACCGGTATGTGACTGATGCGCTAATCGCAGGTTTCGTTCACGCGCCTCATCCGATGCCCGTTGTGCCCAGACGATGTCTTCCTCCTTCTTCATGCAAATCCGAAGAAGATTGGCATCCAACAACTCCATTAGATCCAAGTAAGGCGTGATATTCCGCAAAGCGTTCGGACCATGCTCATTGTTCATCGGTGTTGCGAGATCGCCCGTCACCATTGATACTGCGAGGTTGAGTGCACGAACCTTCTGGCGAACATCTGTGATCTGCTCAAGCGGGGTCTGTATTCCAGTTTGCGAGGCCCGCATGCAAATGGCGTGATAACCGATCTTGTTTGCGAGTTCAGCAATTTCGTCGAAAGATCGGATTGTTTCTTCCTTTGATCCGGGTGCTTCTGCAACGCGGACTGATAGCGATAGTTTCATAAATCCTCCGGCCGCTGTGATAACATCTAATACTATTTTAGAATTGAGAATTCCTCATGTCATTCTGAGGCTTTGCGAAGAATCTAGATCTTTCGCAAGCCTGTCCTCGAGCACAGCGAAGGAATGACACTTCAAATTAAAAACAGTATAAGTCAGGCGTAATATGGATTTACACGTCCGCCCCTGAACTCCTTTGGGTGAGGGTTTAGGGGCGGACACTTGTAGCCGAATTCTTGCGAATTCGGGAGCCAATCTCGTCCGAACTCTTGCGAGTTCGGCTACGAACCCCTTACGAGAACAGGCTTTCAACGAAATAGATTGCCAATGAATGTCCTTGTGATTGTTAATATTGAGAGCGAGATTTGATTGTTCCCCACGTTGTCGCAAGTTTATCAAGGGCATCAACAGCCAAGAAATCGTTGTCAAAGAGGAGCTTGATTTCATCTTCTGGCAACGCGCGCGAATACATGACAAACTCATCAATCTTGCCTTCAAATCGATTGCCAAGTTGCAACGGTGTACCAGTGTCCGGGGCTGTCTTCACCGGAGCCGCGGCTTCCGCTTTCAGGGCGCCGTTGATGAAAATTTTCAAATCTTTGCCATCAAACGTTCCGGCAAGATGATACCATTTTCCAAGTGGATGGGTCCCTGGTTTGGTAATGGCTCTGGAAGCCGTTACATTAACGCCAAAATAGATCTGCCCGTCGCTCCACGGTTGAATCAGATAACTTATATCTGGCCAATTTGTTCCCTTCTGAATTAACCCCGTATTTTGCTCACCTTCTTGAAATACCCACATCGCAATTGTGAATTCATCGCCGCCATCAATCGCCGGATCGTCCTCGATCTGCACCTCGTCAGCGGCTATCAGTTCTAGTCCCTCGCCAAATTGCCCTGCGACCCATTTCGCCCCTCCAACAATATCTCCGTCAAAATCATTGTCGGAAGCATCCTCAACTCTATTCCCCTTGCCTTCATCCATCGGTAAGTATACCAACAGATCATCTAGCTTCACAGCATTAGAGATGAGCGGAATACTCATCAACATCAAGGTCAACGCAACTAAGCTCACTTTCCTTTTCTGCATCGTGGAATCTCCTTGTGGGTGGAATTCGTGCCGTAGAGAAATGTTGATTTAATAACCTGGCCTATCCACATAACGATATTTCGTATTCTATCACGCACTACGATACCTTGTCAATGCGTGATGCAAAGATTGAGGAACATTTGACACTGCTTTGCGATGTTGCCATCGTTATGCCCGGAGCGATTTCGGAGCAGTCGTCGAACGAAATTGACCTGTACGATGACTTTGAATCGGCGATGATTGGTATTAGTCGGAAAGTGCGAGAGAAGTAGGGGCGCGGTTATCGGCAGATAGACGTGGGGTAATTGAGAAAACTCTTGACGTATCGTAACCAAATGGTTACAATAAAGAGCATGGACGGAAGAAGGCCGGACTTGCGAGAAGTTATCTGGGTTGGAGATTCCAAGAAGCGGCTGAAGGAATTTCCACAGCCGGTGCAGAAAGACATGGGCGACGCTCTGTTTGTTGCTCAAGCCGGAGGGAAGTCTCCATCGGCAAAGCCGTATAGAGGGATTGGTTCGGGAGCTTTTGAGATTGTAGAAGACTACGACACCAACACCTATCGTGCGGTTTATACGGTAAAACTCGGAGAGCGTATTTACGTCCTGCACTGCTTCCAGAAGAAGTCGAAGCGGGGAATAAAGACCCCGCAACAGGAAATCAACCTGATAAAGAGACGATTCAGAATGGCACAGGAGATAGAGAAGGAACATGAACGAGAAAATTGAATTTGAAAAGAGCAGCGGCAATGTGTTTAAGGATTTGGGGTTGCCGAATGCAAACAAGTTGCTGTTGAAAGCCGAACTAGGTTATGAAATCTTCCGTATTTTGGAGGAAAGAGGGTTAAATCAGACGGAAGCATCGAAGGTTCTAGGGGTAAAGCGCCCGGAAATCTCCCGGTTGAAGGGTGGGAAGTTTAATCATTACAGCGTCGAAAGATTGCTAACTTTCCTAGACCGGCTAAGTTGTGAGGTGAGTATTCATATCCGCCCACCGAGCGGCGAGGCGGAGCGTGTGATAGCGTTATAATTTTGCGGCGGCCGATTTTATAACACCGGCTGAACCTCCAAATCAAACCGACAGACTTCCCAATAGCAGAGGGAAAATATATTGCCTCA
>JADFGN010000526.1 GCA_022567695.1 Candidatus Poribacteria bacterium
TTTTATCGCTAATCCCCCACCGGCGACCTTTTTCTCTGATCGAAAGCGTCACATCTTGAGACAGTGAAAAACCGTTCTCCTCAAATGCGTCTCGCAACGCTTGGGAGATTTTCCCGTCGTCTAACCCACTTTGGAGCTTCAAGTCAAGGCTAAATAACAACGTTGGACGATTATCGCCTTGCAGGGTGACGAAATTACTCAGTTTTGTCGCAGCCGCCCAAACAGAATCATCTAACACACCATCCACTGTAATCCGCGTGTAAACCTTGCGAACCGTGACTGGCAGAAGCGGTTGGATTTTAATCGCGTCGAAAGTGAGTTCGTCGTTTCGGAAACCTTCCTTTCGACCGATCAATTTGCTGAAATGGAGGGTAATCTTTGGAATGGGATAAATGTTTGGATAGATCGCCTCTGCCTTGACTGGGATTTTCAGCGTTGCTCCCGGATTGATGACAAACGGCGTCTTCTGGGCTGTAAATGTCCAGTTATCGCTCTCCTGCCATACAATATCCCCCTCGATCCGGATCTCAAAATTGGTCGGTATGGAAAGCGTCGTATTAACGACGACGCGGTCGCCGGACTTTTCAACAACTATCGGCTTTATCTCGTCAAGCTGGCTACGCAATTCTTTTTCAATCTCGAAAATCTCATACGAGATATATTCCTCACTAGAGGCGGGGATATGCGCCATGGTAAAATGATCGATTTCATTTCCTTCGTAGTCAATGGCTCGTCCCTCAATTCGGCTCCCTTGAATATCAAGCACCGTGATATGGTGGATGCGCCGGCTGACGGCCCCATAATTGCGATCGCGGATAGGATAGAGGCTGGCACCGCCACCCCCCGATGTGAGATAGACCACGCCTTGCTTAGAAGTGAGTTCCACTTTACCAATCGGATACGAACGGAAGTAGTAGTGATCATGTCCCGATAAGACCAGATCGACTCCGTACTTTTCAAAAATCGGATGCCATGTGAATCTTTTTACATCAACCCCACGTGTCGGATGGCAGCGAAATATCGGGTGATGGAAAGAGACAAAAATCCACTCTGCATCTTGGTTCGCCTCCAAGTCTTTGATCAGCCATTTGTATTGTGGCGTTCCCTCCACGTATGGCGTAGAGCCTGAATTGCTATCGAGGCAGATTATATGTACGTTAGCGTAGTCGAATGAGTAATAGACCTCATTGCCGGGCAAGGACATATAGTTAAAGTGGTGCGTCGAATTCCTTTCATGATTCCCCAACGCCGGGAAAATCGGCACTTTGTCACTTATAATCTGTATCGGCCAGAAGTGCTGTGGCTGCCACTGTTCGTAAACCGTTCCGCTGGCTACGATGTCGCCCGTGTGAAGAATGATATCCCCATCTAATTTTAGCATTTGTTCAATATTTTCGCGATGGCGTTTGGGATCAGAGCGCGCATCTCCGTAGACGATAATGCGGCAATTCTCCACACCACCCGCTGGGGCAGTTTTGAAGGTCGAAGCATCCAAAGTGATATTTCCATACCTGGCCCGATAATGATACGTCTTGCCGGGTTCAAGTTCTGATATTTCAAGTTCGTGGATGGTCACAGGATTTTTCTCTGAAATAGTGCTTCCAAAGGATTTTGTGGTGCCATAATCGACATGACCGATGACCGGTGTTTTGGTTTCCCACATGACCACCATGCTGTGTTGTGTTACATTCTGAAGATACGGTTTGATATATAAACCTTCGGGAAGCGGTTCCTTCCAGGGCTCCTTCTCAAGATCGACCGTTTGGTCCGTCTGCGACAGCACCTGTGGAATCATCAGAAATGTAATCATGCAAATTGTTGCTATGTACAAAAGGGATTTCTTTGGGCTATTGTCCATCGTCAGTTCTCCTTAGATGAGTTTCAATTTGAAAGTCAATTATCAGCACTTCTCAATTTCACCCGTTTTGTTATCTCGATTCTTTTGCAAGCGGTTCGGTGGGAGTCTCCCGACTGTAGAGAGCCCTCGTCCGCTCGTAGGAGGCGTTTACCTTTCCATCTTCGACGATCAGCCGAGGCACGTTGCCGTGGTGTGCGTCACGGTCAGGGCCGCGCATAACTGCGAGCTGTGCATCGGTCATTCCATCAATCAGGTTGCCCCAGCGGTTCTCCGGCTGTACCATCTCTCCGCCACTGCGGTTGAAATTTCTCGACGAATATTTGATAAGCATCCCGCGGCGCGGAATATCGTTTGTCCAAGCAAGTGCGCCGTGCGTCTGAGCACCGTCCATAAAGAAGAGGACATCTCCTGCCTTCATCACCGGATGAACCACGAGGCCCATATGGTCATCGCAACTTCGGACGCCTTGGGGTAAGCGATACTGTGCCTTGTGACTGCCCGGCACGCACGCGAATCCGCCATCATCTTCGTTCACATCGCGCAACTGCCATGTCACGGTGATCGCCTCGCAGTAGCTCCGGCCGTTCTGGAAGACGTAACCTCGCGACGCATTGAGGGGTTCATTGGCATCGTGGAGGGAATGTCCAGATGTTCCCTTTACCGCACAGAACGCCGTCGGTCCGCCACAACGAAAGCCACTTGCCCCCATCCAATTCAAACGATGAACCACGGCGGGATGAGCGACCATCCGTCGGAACGGCTCACAGTAGGGTTTTGGCAAATTGATCAAGCCACCAAGTGTGGGGCGTCCAGTTCCCACAAGGCTTTTAGAACCACCAGACAGTTCTCCCCCGACCACAATTCGATCTTCAAAGCGATCGATCGCTTCATTCGCCAGCTCAAGGTCTTCAGGCGTCATCACATTCGGAACCACCAAATACCCGGACAGATCCCAGAAATAAAACTCCTTCTCGTCGATATTTGAATTTGGATCTTTGATGTAAATCGAAGGGTGGATAATCTTGGACCTGTCTTCCAGCCAAGTCCTCTCTCCATCCGATCCAACTGTGGGCGGTGGAGTGGTACTCTCGTATCCAGGTTTGTAAAGTACCGCACGTTCCTCCGGAGTTAATTCATCAGCGGATGGATCTTCCTGAACCTTTGGCCCTGTGCCTTTCGCACGAATGACGCCTCGTGCGGCGTATTCGTAGGAGAGCAAACGCTGCCGCCCTTTACCTTTCCAGGGTTGCATCCCTTGCAGCACGGTATCTGCGACGAGTAAAAGGTCTCCGGCCTGTAGGACTGGCTGGACAGTTAAGCCCATATCGTCCTCGCCGGTTAGCACATCTTGCGGCGTTTCCACATTGCTTTTGTGGCTACAGTGAACCATGACAAAGCCACCGTCGCCTTCATTCACATCAGCTAACGCCCAAATTGCCCGAACCCCTTGACATTCTCGGCGATCATTCTGGTGATAGTAAGTGCGGGCTGGGTCGCGTGGTTCGTTGCCGCCGACCAAGGGTACGCCTACGTTTCCCGCCACTTCCCCAATTAGTTGTGGTTCCTCTTCGAGGCGAAATCCGTAGCCACAAATCTGATTGAGATACCAAACCAACACGGGGTGAATTAGCAAATCTCGAAACGGCTCCCGCAGCGGGGCAGGCCATCCCAACATTCCATCAATCTGCCCGGCTTGGTCGAGAGCCTCATTACATGCCTCGATCTCCTTTCGTTTTAAGGCTCCCCGAACAATCAGGTAACCCCCAACATCAAAGCAATAATTTTCCTCGTTACTCATAGATTCTCTATCCACTGCGAACCTCCTCGGTGATACCGTGTTTGATTAAATGTGAGTACAGCTTGACTTTGGTAAATAACGTGAGTTCGACGTAAGAAGCGGGTGTTTTAGCGGATATTGGCATTTTGTGTTCGGTTCGTGCCCTGGGTCAGTATCGAGTGGTGAGTGGTAGAGTGGTTAATCATCACTACCACTCACGCAAAACGTTAGCCAGAATCTAAACCACTCTAACCGCGCCCTGTCTACCTCCTTATATCGAACTCACGTTAAATAATACCTAACGAATGCTCTTGATGTCTCCCCACGTTGTGGCGATTTTGCCCTGCGCTTCAACTACGGTCGGCAAATCACCGGCAGCGAGGTCCGCAATCTCATCTGCACTCAATGCGCGATTATAGATACCGATCTCATCAAGACCACCGTCGAAGAAGGCATCGTTTCCGTCGGTGCCGCCAACACGCCGGCCAACACCGATTTCAACATCATATCCAGGGAACGTCCCAAAGGGTCCTAGAGAAGCGGCATTATCCGTTTGACTGGTGACGTCGGTAATATCTTCACCATTCACATAGCCGCGTTGCCCATCCGTTGAAGAAGAGGTCAGCGCGACATGAAACCACTCGCCGAGGCCGGGGATGACATCGGCGGTCGCGAAATAAAACTCACTGCCCTCGAAGGCCTCGTTGCCGTCGGTCCGTCCCCATGTGAGTCGGGTATCGCTTGTGGTCGCAATACGCCATGAGAAGCGAGGTCCCCAGCCAATGCCCTGGCCCTTCCAACAGATACCCGCGTGGTTGTTCCCCGTGGTCAGATTGATCCAGGCGACAACCGTGATGTCATTGGGAATCTGGAGACTTGGGCTGTCGGGAATGCTAACGTATTGATCTACGCCGTTGAACCACAGCCCGTCAGAACCGCCATAACCGGCACCGACAACTGGACCGCCCATGGCTGTACCGTCGTTGTTGCCAGCGGCATCTTTGGTGCTTCCGCCTTCAAAATTCCACCAGGAAACTAGACCATCGTTCAGGTCCGCCATGGCTCCGGTAATTGCAAAGCACCCGAGCATCAATGTGACAACGAGTGCATGTATTCCAATAGAACGACTCCATTTAATCATTTTTCTTTCCTTTCGTATTTGAATAATAGCGACGATATGACCGGAGGAGCGTCGCATTCTCCCGATTGAAGTACATCTGCCGACCTCTTGCCTTGCCCAAACCTCGATGAAATCTGCACCGAATTTAATTCACACCAGGTGTTCAAGTGTAAAAGTAAGGGTATGTTAAGCTATAAGAAACCCACCAAACTTGTTGAATATGACGTACCGTCCAAAAGTTTAACATATTTGGCATTAGGTTCGACGTAAGAAGCCAGTGTTGGTGCGGATATTGCCTGTACTGAGCTTGTCGAAGTGATAATGTGGGAGCATTCAAGCGTGGGAGCGATCAAGCGTGTTTCTTCACTCACACACTCCCACCCTCACATACTCGCCCCCTCATAGACCCGCTCGTCGTCTGCATCCTTATATCGAACTCTACGTTAAACTAAAGTCATAACCACAGGTGGCTTTGACAAACACATCAAAAACACGTTATAC
>JADFGN010000527.1 GCA_022567695.1 Candidatus Poribacteria bacterium
GCCTGCCCAAACCGATTTTGCCGAGTTCCAAAAAGCTTGATAGGAAGTGCGGGAACATCGGTATGGCACGACCAACGAGGATGAGGTCAAAGATAAGTAGGTCTCCCTCAAAGTAGACGCGGCGTCGATCTAAAGGCGGTCGAAGCACAAAGGGATGTGGAATTCCCGCATAACCCGGCAAAGGTTCAACTCCCACAGCTAAAGCATTTTCAAAGGTTGTTCCGTAAGGACACTCCCGCCTCAATGAACATACATCACACTCACGCGGATGGTCAACCGGCTGGAAACATACCATTCGCTTAAACACTGACCCAAACGCGCCCCGCAGTGCGCTCCCTTTGTAGAACGATAATTGAATGGTAGTTGTTGCCCGGAGCATAAAGCGGTACTGGGCAAAATGTAAAGCTTCAGGAATCATAATCTCTGAATTAAAGCCCGATTTCCCATTGGATTTGGGAGGTCGGGCTTTTTTGTCGAAGCACACCCGAAGGGTCCGTAAATCTGACATGTCATCATCGAATCGTAAAATAAAAGAGGGGTGGTCATAGTCCTGTGGGAGAGGCTTCCCAGCCTCGATTCTTTCTCGATAATAATGACCACCCCTAAAATAAAACGCTTACGCCCCCGTCTCGGAATCACTGACATCTGGCCGAATCAGAAGATGATTCCATGTTTCTTGGTCGGGATTGGCAACCATCCGACCCCCTTGACTGAAATAGGGAACCTGAATGTATTCGACCGGAACCCCCAAAGAATGGCATCCAACCATCATCCCCGCTGACATCGAGGCGTACCCGCCAGTTATGTCGGCAATCACTTCCTCTGGAGAGAGTCCAAAATCCCGAATTTTATGCTCATAAATATCCTTGACGGCGTCAAAAGTCTGTTGGGCATCAGGAACCGAGATCGGGTAACTTTCAATCGGCACGCGAACCCCAAGGGTTTCAAGTTTGCTTTTGAGTTCTTTGAGTCGCGCTTCAAGTTCCGCTAGTACCTCATCATCATCAAGCGCACCATAAATACACCAGCAGACCTCCAAATTCCCCTTGCCAAAGGCATCGTTGCCTAACCCCAGCTTATGCTTGGCGATTGCATAACGCGCAATCTGAAGACTTCTCTCTGCCGGACTCAACAACCAGATGATGCCACGATAAGAGTGAGAAAGCCCTTCCTCCCTTTTCGGGCGAAGCACCTGCCTAAGTCCCCAAATTTCCCGTTCCAGCTTCGGATGGTAATACCAGCGATTCACAAGATGAGCGGCAACAATCAGCAAACCAAGCGTAATTCCCTCGACACCCCATGCCTTCCATAATGCCTTGTATTTAACTAAATCATGAGCCAGTTCATAGATCAGGTTCCCGGCGACACCAGCAAATAGCAGCCCAATAAAGAAAACAATCGGGCGATCTAAAACCCCATACATATACTTGAATTGATTTTGAGAAGTCTTGTCATTCATGCTTGTCCCTCACAGAAGAATTTTCCATGCAGTGGGAAGGCGTACCCATACTGTACAATATCTCTCGGTTGACTACCGACACCGGCTTGGGAATCGTAAATATCTTTCACAACCCGGCCATAGTATGCTTGGCTCCGATGGGTTTGGAAGACCGACCCGGCTTGATACATCACAATGGGCTTCTTCATAAATTTTCCAGAAGATGCCAGATGACCATCAACCTTCCCTCGTTTGATATGGGTGGTGTAGCGACTTTCTGTGAATTCCTCTACACCCGGCACATACGACGAGGAGAGAGACATAAACCCGTCAGTATCGCTCGCTTCCTGCGGCAGTTGCACACCGCTAATCCGTGAAGGCTCCACAAGCCTAGCGCGAAATTGTCCTTTCCCCACTGACTTCCGTCGCCCGTAACCATAACTGGAAAGCCTCGAAAAAAGATCGACAAGATCATCGCTAAAGTCAGGATGAACCCGGACGAAGACCCACCAAAGATTGTGCAGCCAATATGCTTCCGTTTGACTATACAAGCCATTCTCGTCCAACGCCCGCATCAGTGCGCGATCGATTCGATTTTTTCGCACACGCTTTTCCTCAACAATCTTGAAACGTTTCAAAGCATCCGAATCAAGAATCCGCTGACAGTTGTAATGACATTTGCGCTTATGCTCAACATTAGTCGCTGGAGTCACGGCGTCACACCCATCCGAGTTACAATGTGTTTTTATCAAACCGAGAATCTCCCGGTTCTCATCAGTATCCGCTACCCAATCAATCGTCCGGATAAACCGTTTCGGACACCATTCGACTCGCAGTAATTCCTTTAAAAGTTCCGCCTCGCTTTCTCCACTCACCAACCGATTCACCAGGCCAACCGGCAATAATTTCTGTTCCGCCAGTCGCTTGGCAATCTCAACGCCCATCAGTTGTTTTTCCCAGTTGTCGCCATACTCCTCTTGAACAATCTGAACGACCTGATCGATCGGGATAAAATTCTTCGGCTTCGGTAGATAACCATAAGGAAAGCCATCCGAAACCAGAATCTGCGGCGGGTCGGCGTGAACCAGATCGCGCGTGCGCCTTTCATCACCATGCATGTAAGCATGCGTCCACATCAACGCCGCCCAAAATGTATCCGCCAAAAACGGCGTTAGAAACGATGACTGCGGCTCAATAGTGCAGACAAACTCTTTGTAGGCGACTTGGGGGGTTGGTTGAAATCGGTTCATTGTATCCAATCTCCCGGCTCAAATGTGATGATACACCAGCCCGGCGGTTCTTCGCCGCCAAACAGCCAGCGTGATTTGGGGCGCGTATCTGGATAATTCCTCGCCGGTTGCCGGGCCAAATCCCGTTTGGAATTCATCAACACAAGCGAAACGGCATTCTTCCCCGACCCCCAGCCAACTCGTACCAGACATTCATTGGCTGACAACTGATTCGCAAAATCAAGGTTGTATTCCTCATAATATTCTGGAAGCCGCTCCCCATATTTTCGGCCAATGTAGTCGTAATATTCCAGTTCCGCTTGAATCACGGCCACCGCGAACTGATTGCATCGCTTGATAATTTCTTCCACATCGGTTTTTCGCAACGGTTGCATCGATGGCGAAACATTGCGCGATGGGACCCGTTCGCTTGCAAACGAGATTGTTGCCGTTGCTTTAAATCCGGCGTTAATGCATTCAACCCATGTCTTGACGACGGGCGGATTTCTTCGCTTGATCTTCCTTTCCGCCAAATCGATCCGTAGGGCAGATTGCGGAAAGGCAATATCACTGACTTTGAATCGGCACGAGAAGTCGTTTACCGGGTTACTCCCCCGGGCAAAACTTCGTAGCTCATTCTGCACATTTCGTTTCAATCGTCGGTTGCCATACCGATCCGTCTCAAACCCCCTTGCTTTCTCGTAGTGGGCATACAGATAGGCGGTCAGAATCGCACCCTTCAGCGAACTGCCGGGAATAATCGGTTCGAGGGTTGCTAAATCTTTGATGCACTCCCGAAACCGATCTCTGGGATTTTGCGGCAACTGAATCCCTTCCATCACTTTCGCGGCATAGAGTCGATGTTCAAATGCCACCTCCCAGGTCAGGTTGTTCCGACGCCACGCTTCTAGCTGATTAGCGTTTCGCAGAATCTGGTCTGAGGGGAAGAGTGACAGTGGCAAATTGAGCCAATCGATCCGCGCCCATTGATTACCCGCGCGATTGACCTTCCATTCATATAGGTCAATCTCGTTCCCACTCCCGATGTGGACCGGGGTTAAGAGTTCAATCTTCATGACAACACATCACTCCCAATCCAAGCCGATATCCGGGTTAATTTTTGCTTCAAGCCAAGCGTTGACCATTTCATCATTCGTCGGCTTCAACAGGAATTTCACCTTCCCATAGCCGCGACTCCCCGATGCCCCAAGGTAATCTCGCTGGACATAGAGCAAAGCGTCTAAGATGCCATTGATGTCCGCCTTCGCCTCTGGCTCCCCACAATAGGTCTCTTCCCCGTTGGTGATGGTAAACCAGCGATACACCAGATCGAAACGAAATTCCATGCCTTTCGGCACTCGCTCAAACCGGCGTGGCGTCGCTTGACCATCAAGGCGGTTGATAACATTCTCCGCTTTGACCTCCACATACTGTCCCGTGCGACGCTTGTATTCCGTGGCTACCGCCGAATCGGTTTCAAGATATGCGTCACGCACAATCAACCGGGTTGGGCCACGCCCCGGCACGCTGTTCTCGCTATCCCCCGCGCCGAAGATTCGACAAATCGCACATTTCACATCTTTACATGAGTGAGGCGTGCCATCCGCCGCCACCGGATTTTCATCGTGCATCAGTTCAAACAGATGCCGCATCTTGCCTTTGAGCGAGGAACCGGGAATATAGGGTTGATTGTCCCGGCCTGTGCGAATCATCTCCTTATCAATCCCGCCAATGCCAAAAACATCGCCCGTCCCAATCGTTAACCCCGTCACACAGATCATCTTTCCGGTGATTTGAACCTGTTTTTCAAGCCGTATCCTCATCTCTGCCATGCGTCACCTCCTAATTATCCTTTCCCGAAATATCCTGCCACCGCTTCAAACGTCAAGACAAACGCCTCAAAATCCCGGTACTTCGCATCCTCATTGGTTACAATCTTCAGGCACTTCTCCATGAACGTGGCAAAAACCGGTGGAATCCTTCCGTTAGAACGAGCATAGTGGATTTTGGCAAACAGCAACTTGAGCCGCGATTTTTCAATGTCAAACATGCCCGCTCGTGTCTCTGGGTCTGCCTCCTGAATCAACCGTCCCTCTGTGGTTTTGATCGCGTCGTAAAAGTTTCGGAGTTGACTCGTTGATAACCGACCTGCTCGCGAGGCATCTGCCACACTTTTAGCAAAGTCGGTAAACAAATCGTCCTTGAGCTTCCATTCGGTTTTTCGATGCCGAGGCCGACCACACTCCTTACACGGGTCGCCTTCTAAAATCTCAACCGATTTGTGGAAGTGTCCTTCCCCTTCAATGATATTCCATTTCACTTGATTCAATTATATCCCTCCTTTCATCGAGGCACTCATTCCAGGTGCTCACAGTTTTTTCCCTTGCTCTGCCTTACAGTCCTCTAGTACTGCACGGCATAGGTTTTTAACCATTTTGGAGTGCAAGACTTGTCTTGCTTACGGCGGGCAAAACAAGTTTTGCACTCCAGAGCAATTGGTCAGTTATTTTTGCCGACGTGTAAGTTAAGTTATCAAGACATTCCTTCCAAGGAGTAAGGAAGAGACTTTGACAACGAATGAAGAGGAT
>JADFGN010000528.1 GCA_022567695.1 Candidatus Poribacteria bacterium
CCGATCGAGAGCGTTGTGTTTGTGCGGCCGGTTCAGCGTGATCGTCGTGATCGGGCCTGATCGGTCAAACAGCAGATTCTGGTAGTCGGGCACTGTGGCTCCCTCCGTCGAGGTAGTTACTTGCGTAACGAGACCTTATCCACGGGCGGTCTCGTTATGCAAGTAACCCGCTATCGTTGGCGCTATGCGCGCGACTACCCCGCCGATAGCCCTGGACTGTTCGGTGTTCGGTGCAGTCGAGACCATTGGCGACGCCTGGTCATGGATGGTGCTGAGCGAGGCGCTCGTTGATGGCACCAGTCGGTTCGACGATTTCCAACGTTGCCTGACCGCGTGACCATCCCGCGTAGGAGTAAGATTCCAATCGTGTGTCTGCGAGTCCATATCGCGTGAAAGTCTCGACGATGAATTCAGCGGCTTTGCGCTCCTCTGGCGTGCCTGCGAATCGAGACCCGAAGTCGTCGCACAATACGGTAAGGTTGTCCATCACTTCGCGTGATGTGTAGATATCGCCGACCATTTGGCGGTCGATGTGTAGGTATGGATTTTCGTGGTTCAATTGTTGATCCTCCAGATGACACTTCATAAGTAGGCAGACAGAATGACTTTTATCGACACAAGTTTGTCATAATAAATAAAGGGGTACATGGCGATGAATCCCATTGTACCCCAAAGCGCAATTGATTTCAACCGATTTATTCTGCGAAATGTCCGACTTCATAAAAGAGCTGCGCGAGATTTTATGGATTGACTTAATCCTCAGTATGTGATAATCTGGAAGTCAAATCTCTGAAAGAGAGGTCACTTTGGACAATGAGGAGGTTATCATGCAAGTTGAAATTACCCGACACGCACTCGACCGCGTTCCCCTTTCCATTATCTTCGACGACTCGACTGTCTTGGTCAACCTGAACTATTTCTGGATGCGTGACCGCAATCCGGTAGATGGCGAGAACCGTCGATGGGAAGATGTTCCGGTTGTCCATCCAGAATCATTCACCCGCGAATTTGCCGAATGGTGTCTCGACAACGGTGTTCGAGGGAAGTTCAGTGTTGTACCTTGTCCCGCTGCGCTTGGACGTATTGATGAAGGATTACCGCTTTTCAGCAAAGCCCAACAGGAGAGTTGGCTTCAGATGTGCCGGGAGTTAATCACCCCTGCTTTTGACATTACCCCTGAAATGATTACGCACACCTTCGTCGTCCATCCCAAAACGCTAAAACCCTTGGAATCCAGAATTTGGGAACAGTACGAATGGGCAACGCTGCCGGAGGACGAGGAGGAATTTGTCATTGACTACATTTCCACAGCTTGTGAGATTTTAGTGAATGTCGGCTTGACGCCCGAAGGGGTTACCTCCCCGGGCGGATTTGGCGGTCGAACGCTGGAATTTTACGCGAAAGTCGTGGGTCTTGCCGCCCGGCAAGTTACCGGTAATCCCACGCCCTACTTCTTCAAGCGTGTATCTGGCAGCGGTAGCGTAGAAACGCCCGTCTGGTATGCTGACCGAGATGCAGGAATTGCTGTCGGTGAGATTATCGCCTCCACCGGAGATTGGACAGGTTCTTGGACCGGTTATGGCGAAGTCAACGCGGATAAGTACATCACTGCGGACTTGCAAGGGGGACGCCTTCCAGAGGTGATTAACGCGGGGCATCCGGCGGTCCTTATCAGCCACTGGCAGGGATTCTATGGATTGCATAACGATGACCGTCGCGGTTTTAATGCCTTCAAGACCGTCGTGCGCCGTTTGAAAGAACTCGACCCGAACAGCGAGCGGACGCAGTGGCGCAAATGTAGCGAGATTACGAATTACGCCTGTGCGCGTGAGATGGCGGAGATTACCGTGGACGAAAATACCATTAAGTTAGATCTCCCCGTGCGGCCCCCTGACTTTACGCTTCGGCTGACTGATGCGCATCCCCGGGGCATCTCAGTGAACCACGATGTTCTTGCTCAAGCTTCCACTCGTGCAAACTTCAAAAGTGGTACGTTCTTCAAAGAGAACAATAGCACTTTTGTCGCCTTCGACCCAACGGAGCAACAAACGACGGTTGAGGTGCATGTTTAACGTAAGATTGTCAATCGTCACGTAAGTCAGTCAAAACTAAAGGATAAGGACAGTGGAAAAAGCAACAATCACACTACACAGAGAACTGCGGATCGGCGAAGTGGACAACCGTCTTTATGGCTCTTTTATTGAACACCTCGGACGGGCGATTTATGGCGGCATTTACGAGCCAGACCATCCCACTGCCGATGAAGATGGCTTTCGCCGAGACGTCATCGATTTGGTGAAGGAATTACAAGTGCCAATCGTCCGCTATCCCGGTGGAAATTTCGTCTCTGGATACAACTGGAAAGATGGCGTAGGACCGATAGAGAAGCGACCACGACGGTTGGAGTTGGCGTGGAAAACTATCGAGACAAACGAGGTCGGCACGAATGAGTTTGTCACATGGGCAAAGAAGGCGAAGACCGAAGCGATGATGGCGATCAATCTCGGTACGAGAGGCGTTGACGACGCCAGAAATTTGGTTGAGTATTGTAATCATCCGGGCGGCACGCAGTGGAGTAACTTACGCATCTCTCACGGTTACAAAGAGCCGCACGATATTCCCGTGTGGTGTTTGGGTAATGAGATGGATGGCGGCTGGCAGATCGGACACAAGACGGCAGTTGAGTATGGGCGTTTGGCACAAGAATGCGCTAAGGTAATGAAGTGGGTCGATCCACGAATTGAGTTGGTCGTGTGCGGAAGCTCTAATCGCGGTATGCCGACTTTCGTGGACTGGGAAGCCACGGTATTGGACTACACCTATGAACTGGTAGATTATATCTCTTTGCATACCTATTTCGGTAACCGCAGCGGGGATAGTCCGAATTTTTTGGCAAAGTCGGTGGGTATGGATGCCTTCATTGAAGAGGTAATCGCCACCTGCGACTACGTCAAAGCCCGCAAGCGCAGTAAGAAAACGATGATGCTCTCCTTTGACGAATGGAATGTTTGGTACCATTCCAACACGGCAGATCGACAATTGCCTCGCTGGTCCATTGCTCCACCGCAATTGGAGGACATTTATAATTTTGAAGATGCTCTCGTCGTGGGCTGTATGTTGATTTCCCTGCTCAAACATGTCGATCGGGTTAAGATGGCGTGTTTGGCGCAACTGGTCAACGTCATCGCGCCAATCATGACCGAAACCGGAGGCGGGGTTTATCGGCAGACTATTTTTTATCCCTACCTTCACGCTTCGGTATACGGTCGCGGTACAGCACTAAACATCAGTGTCAAGTCTCCGTCTTACCAAGACCGCGAGTTCGATCAGGTGCCCTATTTGGAAGCCGTTGCGACGATGGACGAGGAGGCAGAGGCATTGACGGTATTTGCTGTGAATCGCAATCTTGAAGAGAGCCTTGCACTCGAAGGTGACGTTCGTGATTTTGCTGACTATGTTGTTGTCGAGCACATCGTCCTAGAACATGCAAATCTCAAGGCGGTTAATACGATGGACGAACCGGATAATGTCGTGCCGCATACCAGCGGTCGTGCAAAGGTGGAAGCCAGACAGCTAGAAGCCCTACTGCCCAGAGCCTCTTGGAATGTTATCCGTTTGGAAAAACGGAAATAGGGACGCAGTGGTGCACTGTGAAATTATTTTTGACTGTCATGCTGAGTGGGAGTCGAGCCCGGAGACGAGTAAAGCATCTCGGCATCCAGATTCTTCAGCTTCGCCTCAGAATGACAAGGCGTCATGAATGAGAGCAGAACTCACTACAAAAAGTTTGAGGAGCAATTTTATGATTATTGCAACGCTAAATTTGGAAAATCTCGATGACCTTCAACTTACCAATGCGAAATGGCGCTATGCCGACGGGCTTGTTCCCGGGGAACCCAACGGTGGATTGGTTGACCAACTCCCAGAATCCCCGGCACGTCTGGCTGACTACGACGATTCCGGCTGGGCAGTTTGCGAGAATATTCAGAAAGGTATATCAAGAGGTTTATGTTTCGGTTGGTATCGTATTACAGTCACACTGCCCGAGCGAATCGATGATGTAGAAATCAACGGCTCGAAGGTTTGGTTTGCAAGCTGTATCGACGACTACGGCGAAATCTGGGTTGACGGGGCCTGTGACCTTGCGTTTGGCGAATCTGGACGAGGTGCGGTATCAGGCTTCAATGCACCGCAACGTGTGGTGGTCTCCGAGAACGCAAAACCCGGAGCGCAACATGTCATTGCTTGTCTTGCAGTCAACGGACCATTCGCGAAACCGGGCGGAGGGCTCTTCATGCGCTACGCGAGGCTGGAGTTTGAGAAAGAGTAGGGATGGTTCAGATTTGCCAATGTGTTTTAAATCAGGCATCTTTCTCCCTTCCTTCAGAAGTTTAAAAGCACGATGGCGATTCTTCTGCGATATGCCCTTTGACTTAACAACGCTGGATAAGATTTTAGCGATTGTATTGTCAATGGGCATACTTTGAAGCCATTCGAGAGACAATTCCATCCAGTAATCGGAGCCACTCTCGAGTCCACAATGCACAGCAGCATCAAAAGGAAAAGTGTGAGCAACAGTTTCTAAAAGTCCGAGGGACTTTAACCCTAAAATAACTAAAGTCTCCATTTCAGATCGAGAATGCTCCAAGCAAGGTAACAATGGGGCAGTTGGTTCACTCATTGAGAGTTCAACAATCCGCACATTTTTATCTTCTGATCCAGCCACCCAATCCCCATCTTCTGACAGACCATACCAAACATCTTTTTTAATTTGTATCACTGGAAGCCAACGGAGGGCACTTTTATGTGATTGCCTGCGGATGCCGTGTTTCCATTGATGTAGAATAATATCTTTCAATGTCTTCTGAAGTATCGATTTTTTCATGTGGTCTAAAGTCCTTCCATGATCACTTTTTGACCTGTTTGCTGTTCCAGGAACCGCCTTAATTTCTGACGAACACCGGGGATTTTGTCCCAGTTTTGCCAGAAATGGCCACTATGCTCATTGAGTATGATTTCCCGGCTCGGACCACGCCTGAACATGCCTGCGACGATATTAACCATTTCCGCTCCTATCAGTTCTGCTAATTTTTGGTGGGGCGATCCTGTAAAATTCACATGAGGCTTCAGTTTGCCAACAACGAAGGTATTGGTTTTTACATCATACGCAAACTCTATGGTTCCGCTTGAAGGATTGTAATTGCAAAACGAAGCTGTAGATTTTACTCTTGGGCTAAC
>JADFGN010000048.1 GCA_022567695.1 Candidatus Poribacteria bacterium
GGTAAAATTGGGACAGGCACTTTTAGATCAAAACCTCCCCCAAATGGCAACGTATGCCAGCAAGACAGCGATTGCGATAGCCCCTCAGTCAGATCTCGCTTTGGAAGCCCTCGGGGACGTGTTGATGAGTACCGATAAGTACGAGGACGCGCGGGAACAGTATGAAAAGGCTTTAGAAATTGCGCCGGACCGATTGGAGCTCTTTTTTAGGCTCGGTGATTGCTACCTCAATTTAGGTGCTTCGGAGGTCGCGCAAATGTGCTACCAGCAAGGATTAAAATCGAATCCATTGTTAAAAACTGACGCAAACTCCGTGTGAGTGGACAGACTCGCAAACATAAGCTCATGTCAATTTTTACGCCGACTAAAACCCTTTTCTCAAAAATGGCGTGGGCAGCATACAATACCTACCGTAAAGGCTTGCATTACCGACAGCGTCTCGCCGATATGGATGCCCGTCTGAATGAAGGCCGAGAATCAATTGCTCAATTTCAGTGGGAACGTCTGAGGAAACTTCTGAGACATGCCTATCAAACAACACCGTACTATCAAACTCTCCTTGATTCATTACATATCCAACCTGATGACATTCGGCAGCCCCGCGATCTTTTACAAATACCCACGCTTGAAAAGTCAACCATCCGCGCACAATTAGATGAACTCCTCTCACGGGCATTTCCGAAGCATAGACTCATGAAGAACGCTACTGGCGGTTCATCGGGAACACCACTCATCTTCTACCAGAATCGCGCTTATTGGAATCAGCGCAACTTAAGCGTTTACTACTTCGATCGCTGGGCGGGATGGGATTTTGGAGAACGGCAATTGATTGTTTGGGGGTCACTCCCTGATGTCGATCGGGCAATGGGATTGAAGCAGCGAATGAACAATTTCTGGCGAAATTACCGATGGCTCAATGGGTTTGATCTCACGGCGGAAAAAATGATCGATGCCTTTGAGCAGATGCAGCGCTGGCGTCCTCAGACGATTCTCGCGTATGCGTCATCGCTCCACCTTTTTGCGGAATGCCTGAGTGAGAATCAATTGACTCCAGATTGGAAGCTAAAAGGGATTATTTCAAGTGCAGAGATGTTATACCCGCATTACCGCAAGTTAGCCGAAAATGTCTTCAAAACAAAGGTGTATAATCGGTACGGTGGGCGAGAAGTCGGGCTGATTGCGATGGAATGTAAAGCGGGTCGGTTGCATATCAACTGCCACGATCTTTACATTGAGATTGACAGCGACGCCCCGTACACACAGCCGGGCGAGATTCTCATTACACAACTGAACAACTATGCGATGCCTTTTATACGCTATCGAATCGGCGATGTCGGGGTGCTTTCCGATGAAGTTTGCCCATGCGGAAACTCACTCCCCATCCTTGGTGACCTGATGGGCAGAACAACGGCGACATTTCGTACCAGATCGGGAAAGTTAATCCACGGTGGATACTTCACTCAACAATTCTACGAAATCAAGACGGTGGTTCAATTTCAACTCATTCAGGAAAGCTATGACCTGTGTCGCCTGAAATTGGTGGTCAACGACAAATTTACGAATGAAACTCACGAGTGGATAGTCCGCCAAATCAAGGAGGCACTTGGGGAAAACGTGGAAGTTCGGGTAGAGTTTGTCGATCAAATTCCACCTCCTACCTCTGGAAAGATAGCATTCACAATCTCAAAGATAGAATAAAGCCCTATTTCTACTGTTTCTTATTTGAAATGTCATTCCTTCGCGAAAGATCTAGATTCTTCGCTTTCAGCTCAGAATGACATTAGGACTTCTCCCTCCACATCAAAACGCTTGATTTCAATTTTTTCTTGACAAGTTAGGTTAGAATATAGTATCTTAATATTAAGTCATTTAATGTTAAGCTATTTAATATAGAGGCATTATGGGCACCCATTACAAAGGCATAGAAAAAGAGATTCGGGCGTTAAATACATACATCAAGCTGATGCGTGCTGCCGAATCTCTGACGTCGCGCCTTAATTCCCATTTGGCTTCAGCGAGATTAACGATAAGCCAATTCGGTGCCCTTGAAGCTCTTTTTCACCTGGGGCCGCTGTGTCAGCGGGAACTCAGTGAAAAGCTTCTCAAAAGTAGCGGAAATATCACCATGGTGGTGGATAACCTTGAGAAGCGGGGGCTGGTCGAGCGAAAACGCGAAGGGGAAGATCGGCGGTACGTGACCGTCCATTTGACGGATGAAGGACGGCGGTTAATCAGCGAAATCTTCCCGGCTCATGTTGCCGCTATTGTGGAGGAGATGAACATCCTCACAGCCTCCGAACAAAATGAACTCGGTCGCCTATGCCGTGTGCTTGGGCTAAGGAATAGAGGGTAATATCACCCTTGACTTTTGCATCGAGATTCATATCCGTCGGGGTAAGTCGCAAAGCATATCGAAACCTCGACGACCTCTACCATGTCGATTTTGGAAAATCGACCTAACTCACCCCTCCCTTTCCTAGAAGGAGAAGGAGATACAAGGAGTGTTTCTTTGAAAATTCAAAATGCTTTCTCAACGAAATTGGTTCTTTTTACCATTAGTCTGTTGTTAGTGGTGCTTTCGTTCCAAACACAGGCAGCGAATACTTTCGAGGTCGATCCAGTTCACTCATCGGCCGTCTTTAGAATAAAACATATGGGAGTTAGCTATATTCATGGTCGCTTCAATCACATTTCAGGGACCTTTAACCTTGATGAGGCAGACCCCTCCAAAAGTTCGGTAGACCTAGAGATAAAGGCCGAGAGTGTTTATACCGCCAACCAAAAACGTGACCAGCATCTTAAGAGTCCAGATTTTCTCAACGTCAAGCAATTTCCCGTCATTACCTTCAAGAGCAAGACTGTCAAGAAGGTGGATGACATGACTTACGAAATCACCGGCGATTTCACGCTACTCGGGAAAACTAAATCTTTGACCGTAAAAGCCATCCACACGGGGTCTGGTAAAAACCGCAGCGGTGCAGCTTTAATCGGATTCGAGACCACTTTTACCATTAAGCGTAGTGACTTTGGGATGAATTACGGGATTGACATGGGAATGGCAGGTGACGACGTGCGGTTTACCGTAAGTGTTGAGGCTAGCAGCCAGTAATCCGTGGTGGCATTGAAAAATAGACTGCCCGGATAATTCACTTGAGGAGAGAAGCATGCTCTTCTTAAAGCCATTTCTGTTTGGAGTTCTTTTACCCGCCGTTGTTTCCGGTATTGCGTTTGTTGTGGCATGGCGTCCTTGGCAACGGGACGCACCAGTAGCAAACGGCATCTGGGGTGGGGCGATTGCTCTCAGTGTGGGGTATATTGTCGGCCACGTCGGGTTACTCGGCTGGCCGCCCTTCCCACCCGTGAAGGCGACCCAATGGTTAGTGTACCTGGCCCTTGCGTCAGGAGTTTTTGGGCTTATTATCGCGCTTTGGCATGAATCCACCGGGTTGCGTTGGGGACTGCGCTTGCTACTTTCGGGCGTCATGCCGTGGCTAATTCTGCGCCCAGTGCTCAAATACACATGGCAACCCATCGAGGGCGTCATGTGGTTAGTCGGGCTTGGCGTAGCCATCCTCGGATTTTGGTTGATGCTCAATGCCCTAGCGAAGCGTTTCCGCGGTGCATCTACCCCGTTGGTGCTTCTCGTTGTCGCTACAGGCGGTAGTGTAACTCTACTTCTGTCGGGAAGTGCGATGCTTGGTCAGCTTGGAGGCGTCCTGACGGCAGCGCTTGGAGCCAGCTTGGTGATTGCGTGGTGGAATCCGACACTCTCGCTTGCCCACGGTGCGACCTCCGTTGTGGCAATACTTCTTGCAGGGCTGTGGATGAGCGGCTATTTCTACGCCGAAGTGCCAGTAGTTAGTGCGTTGCTTCTGGTTGTGTCGCCAGCAACGGCGTGGATCGGACAGGTGGAAGCTATACAACGACTCGGTGGTTGGAAGGTTGCTCTCATACGTGCAGCGGTGGTGTGTATCCCTGTAGCGGTAGCCGTTGCGATTCCTCTCGTTGCCAGTCTTTCTTCCGCAGATAGCTACGGCTACTAAAAATATCCAAAAATGGTTTGAAAGGATGAATCTTTCTCATCAGGAATCTGTGGACTTTTCAACTGTTCCTGAGTCAGAGATCGCCCTCATTTTAATTTGAGGAGAAGTCATGAAAAAGGTTAAAGTTGCAATTTTCAGTGAACTTGAAGAACGCAAACCCGCTTATGGGTTAGTTGGCAATGTAGACTTGGTCATCATTAGATACAATGACAACATTTCGGTGCTATATGGGCGGTGCCACCATCGAGGTGCGTTGCTTGCAGATGGTTATATTGAGGGACAAAACTTGGTTTGTGGGGTTCACAATTGGGATTATCGATATGATACAGGCGTCAGTGAATATAACAACGAGGAAAGTCTTGCAAAATTCTCGGCTTGGATTGAAGACGACGCCGTCTTCGTTGACGAGGATGAAATTCTCGCCTGGCAAAAGAAAAATCCGCAACCGTATAAACGTGATGAATATCAGGGAACATATCAAGATATACATGGCACCGAAGCTGAGCCTTATGTAGGTTACATCCGGGAGTTGGCGAGTCACGGATTAAGCAAAGTTGGACATCACGGTCGTGTCGCTGCGATGGGGGTTCCAAGGGAGGAACTCCCAAGTTGGGATGACCTTCAGTTTATTACCGCTCAACTTTACAGATTGCCACAATTAGATGATGTTTCTGTCGGCACCGAACTTGTGATTGGGCCGAAAGCGCAAAAACCACTCAAGCTGGGAATTCCGATTTTTGTGTCGGACATGAGCTTTGGTGCGTTGTCTGCTGAAGCGAAAACCGCGCTGGCAAAAGGGGCTGAAATGGCAGGGACGGGTATTTGCTCCGGTGAAGGTGGAATGCTGCCAGAAGAGCAGGCTGCGAATAGTCGTTATTTCTATGAACTCGCTTCCGCTCGCTTCGGATTCTCATTTGATAAGCTGAATTTGGTCCAAGCGTTTCATTTCAAAGGCGGTCAAGGCGCGAAAACCGGAACCGGTGGACACCTCCCGGGCGAGAAGGTCAAAGGAAGAATCGCCGAGGTTCGAGGTCTCATTGAAGGACAACCCGCAGTTTCCCCCGCCCGCTTTCCTGACTGGGAGAGTTTAGACGACTTCAAGAACTTTGCGACAGAAGTTCGTAAACAGACTGGGGGCATTCCGATCGGTTTTAAGCTATCCGCCCAGCACATTGAGGAGGATATTGAAGCTGCAATCCAAGTCGGCGTAGACTACATCATCCTTGATGGTCGCGGAGGCGGCACGGGCGCAGCACCGCTCATTTTCCGCGATAATATCTCAGTACCGACGATGCCAGCCATTGCTCGCGCAAGGAAGTATCTCAACGAGACCGGGAATGGCAATATCACCTTAATTGCCACAGGGGGGTTAAGAACGCCCGCTGACTTTGCCAAGGCACTCGCGCTCGGAGCGGATGGAATAGCGATTGCTAATTCAGCAATACAAGCCATTGGATGCGTCGGTATGCGTGCGTGTCACACAAACAACTGTCCCGTGGGCATTGCAACGCAGAAGGAACATCTTCGGGCGCGTCTGATTGTCAATGAAGCCGCCCGCAGGCTTAATCGATTCCTCGGCGCATCAACTGAACTGATGCAAATACTTGCCCGCGCCTGTGGGCATACCCATCTCAATCAATTCTCGATCAGCGATTTGACAACATGGAAGCGAGAAATCGCTTACTTGACGGGTGTTAAATACGGTGGTGTTGTTCCATTATAATCCAATTCACACAGACCGTGGGAAATTGAATTAAAAAAAGGAGAAATGCTAATGTTGAGAAGTAAGCAATTCGCGGTTTATTTCATAATAGCCATAGCGATTACCATGTTCGTTGCAATTGAGTCTGCATTCACTGCCCAAGAGCTAAAAGTTGGGCTGATTATAGGCGGAAAAGATGCTGCAGTTAATGAGCCAGACACACTGAAGAAAGCAGGAATCGAATTTGACGTTATCGGTAAAAACGATTACAAATTAGAGAAACTCTTAGAATTTGATGTGATTGGCGTTGGTGTTCAAGGCTACGATAACAATGCAGATTTGAAGGCAAACTTTAAGGTCGTCAACCAGTATGTCGAGGCAGGCGGATACCTTGTAACGCTTGACTTTCAACAGGATAGCACCTGGGACAAGAATTTCTTACTGCACCCTCTTGTTCTCTTGGATCCTGACCTTGAAGACAATGTTGGTGTTACACTCGCTGACCATGACATCTTCAAGATACCGAACAAAATCACTGAAGACCACTTTGGGGCAGGTGTTTGGGGAAATGGCGATTTTATGGCCGATGGACCACAAGAGGCTAACGCACCGTGGGTAGCACTGGTCACAGACAAACAGAATAAATGGCCCATGGTTGTCGGCGCCCCTGCCGGAAAGGGATACGTGGTGCTCAATTCGCTGCAAATTCTCCAATCAATTCATAGGTTGGGCAAAGGTGAAGTGATTGAAGTGTTGGAGAATTTCCTCTTCTGGCGTGGCCCTATGGCTGTTGAGCCAGGTAGTAAAATGACAACGATTTGGGCAAAAGTGAAATTGGCTCGCTTTTAACTTCTAATTACCTATTGCACTTTCAAGTAGCGCGCCATGTTAAGATAAAAAAATAAAAAGGAGAAGCACAATGGCTAAATGGACTTTTGAACCGGGGCATACGGCTGCAGAATTTTGTGCCAAACACATGATGGTTACTTGGGTACGTGGGCACTTCAAGAATATTCACGGCACCATTGAATTCCAGCCAGAATCCCCCGCCGATTCTTCTGTCGAAATTGAAATCAATGCCGCTGAACTTTGGTCCGGAGACGCAGATAGGGACGACCATCTTCGCAACAGCGATTTTCTGGATGTCGAAAACCATCCGAAAATAACATTCAAAGGCAACGATGTTCAACTCGTCAGCAGTAACGCTTTTAAAGTCACAGGAGACTTAACGATACGTGGCGTTACCCGAAAGACGACTTTGGATGTGAAATACCTGGGTCAGTGGCCGACGCCATTTTGGGAAGATGGTGTCGATAAAGGTCCTATGATTCGTGCAGGATTCTACGCTGAAACCACAATTAACCGTCATGATTTTGGCATAAGCTGGAATCCTACCATGGATAAAGGCGGGCTTGTTGTGGGAAATGATATTCTTATTACCATAGATGTTGAGGCCCTTCTATTGGAATAAATGCTCGTAAGCGAACAACAGCCGAATGCAGGTGCGCAAACCGAATTTTAGCAGGAGAACAAAATGATTACACGACGCCCCAGCAATGAGCGTGGCCACGCCAATCACGGTTGGCTGGACACCTATCACTCATTTTCGTTCGCAAACTACTACCATCCGAAACACATGGGGTTCCGCGGTCTGCGTGTTATCAACGAAGACCGTGTCCGGCCCGGCAGAGGTTTCGGAGCCCATCCACATAACGACATGGAAATCGTGACTTACGTTCTACAAGGCGCATTGGAACACAAGGATAGCATGGGCAACGGTTCAGTGATTCACGCGGGCGATGTCCAACGTATCAGCGCTGGCACAGGCATCACGCACAGCGAGTACAACCCGTCACAGTCGGAAATCGTGCATTTCTTGCAGATCTGGATGACGCCGCAAGCAACGGGCACCAAGCCAACTTATGAACAGCGCACCTTCAGTATCGAGGAAAAGCGGGGTCGATTGTGCTTGATTGTCTCTCCGGATGGGCGTGATGAATCGATTACGGTGAATCAGGACGTTGAACTGTATGCAACCGTGTTAACTCCCGGAGAGCAAGTCACACATCACCTCAAGCCGAATCGGTACGCTTGGGTTCAGGTGACACGCGGTACAGTGTTGTTGAATGACCTTTCACTGGAAGCGGGGGATGGTGCAACGATCAGTGAAGAGGAACTCCTCGAAATTCAGGCAAACACTGAAGCAGAAGCTTTGCTGTTCGATCTGGCATAAAATAGCACAAGACCATTTTCTGATCGCAGAATCCCGCGTTGTCAGCCGGAGCGCATCCATATTCTTATTACGCACTGGCAATGATCACAGCATATCGCAGCGGTGTATCCCCGATATTGCGGATGCCATGTAACACGCGACAATCAACGTGAATAGCTTGGTTGGCTTCGAGGTGATGAATAGTATCTCCATACACCACTTCGCCCTTACCGGAGAAAACGTAGAAGATCTCCTGCCCATCGTGCTGATGGGGTGGATGCGCCCTCGTACCGACATTGACTTCGGAAATATGTAAATGGAGCTTGTCGGCATCTGCTCCGCTCTCAAAAATAAACCGATCAATTCCTTTAACGTCTGTTTTCACCATTGTGTCCATTTCGTAACCTCGCGAAATTATACTGCTGCTTCGTAAAATGTCCTGCCTACAACCTCTCTCCGCCACAATACGATTTTGAGTTCTTGATGAGATATTTTCGTGCGCTATGAAGTAGGGCGAGGCATGCCTCGCCCTACTTCACAAACTGCCGACTCAATGATCGTGATGGTTCGCATTCCGATAGTGCAAACGGAGTAGATCGACGCCGAAGTCATCATCCAGATGCCGCCAAACCGTATGAATATGGTTCGCATCGTTTTGGGTGTTATCGTATTCGACGAAGAAGAACGGTCCATGCATACGGTAGTAGTGAGGTTTCCCACGCTCTTCTGCGCCCGCCCATGCGAAGTGAATCTCGTTGATTTTCGCATCGCGCAACTTCCGAATCTCTGCCGCTGCAATTTCCTCAGGAAGCCGTTCTACATACTCATGAATGAGTTTTACTAAGGTCTCACGTTGTCCCGTCGTCATCGACTCGGCTGCGAGCCCTTCAACGGCGTTAAGTTCGACCTTCGGTACATCCCGTGTGAGAATGTCAGCGGGTGCAGTTGCGTTAATGATCGCTTTGCGTTTCTGATCTGGGTTAAAACTCCCCAAGAGTTGTCGCGCTAAATCCTCTTCCGCTGACAAGATTCGCAGTCCCTTTTTGGGCCCATGTCGAACTTCAGCAGGGTTTGAACCGAAGAAAGAGGGATATGGAGAAATCAACTCCCGATTCACGACCGTATAATGAAGTGAAACATGATGTCCCTCTGCTCGCCACCCCCAAGGTTTGTTATTTGCCACATCCCCGAATACGCTGAAGAAGTAACGCTCCGGATCGCGAACAAGCCTCGTTGTTCCTTCCGCACGCTCCAGTTCGCCAAGCGTGGTTTCCAGATTCATAATTTTTGTAGCTTTCTGGTAGCCTTTCTCACTGAGACCGCATGCGAGTAAACCGAAAGCTGCCTCCCGTTGCTTCTCATTCATCTCTCCGAGAGAAACGCCTCCGCGCTCCCACATTTCGAGAGGAATATAGTGCCAACGCAGGCGTTCACTTTCCTCAAACGCAATCTCTGCCTTTCTCCGAAGGGCTGGGGTTAAAGTTTCCAAAAAATTGATACACGCAGTTGCCATTCGCTCTGCCCTTTCCGATGCTGGAATGATCAAAGGGGCAGCCGTATGGGTATGTTCTGTCATTCTAAATACCTCCTAAATAATTCCATGGAAAAACATTATACTTCTGCGGTGATGAGAGAAGCGACGCGATTTCGATCCTGAAACGAGACATGGTAGACATTTTAGCCATTTTCCGCTTTTTCCACATTCTACTATCTCTCGTTAGATATGTAAAGCAAAAAATCCTGCTGTGGAATTATTTAGTTCTATGAAAACCTATATCCCAAACGAGAACCTCCCGTTTCGCCGCTCTAGCGGCTTAGAAGAATTCGCCAACAGCATCTTCCTTCATTTGCAAAAACCAATCGTAAGTCGTCTGAAGCGCAAACCGAAAGGAAGTTTTGGGCTTCCACCCCATCCGGTGTAGCACACTTGAATCAAGACATTTCAACGGCATGCCATCCGGCATTCTTGTGTCAAAACACAATTCGCCAGGATAACCCACTATTTCTTTGATTAACTGAGCGAGTTCTCGTATGGATAGATCGACGCCAACCCCCATATTAATAGGTTGGGGTTCGTTGTATTCAAGCATGACGAAGATACAAGCATCAGCTAAGTCGTCAGCGAAGATGAACTCTCGCCGCGGCTTGCCAGTCCCCCAGATCGAGACAGATAGCGTATTTTTGATTTTCGCTTCGTGCATTCTTTGGATAAGCGCAGCGATGACGTGCGAATCCTTCGAGTTGAAATCGTCGCCGGGGCCGAAGACGTTGGCTGGTATCCCTGTGACAAAATTCATCCCATGTTGCTGACAATACGCATGGCATAACTTCATCCCGGCGATCTTCGCTATAGCATAGGCTTCATTAGTTGGTTCTAGAGGGCCGGTCATGAGTGATTCCACCCGCATCGGTTGTGGACAGTGCTTTGGATAGCTGCACGAACTTCCCAAGTACAGCAACTTTTGGACTCCGTAGCGATACGCATTATGGATGACATGACATTCCACCAGCAGATTATCAAGCATGAGTTCGGCAGGGAAATTCTGATTCGCCCTGATACCGCCTGATTTTCCGGCTGCCATAAACACATATTTCGGAGCCATCTGCGCGAAAAAGGCCTCCGCCTCGGAGGCGTTCGTCAACGTAGGTTCTTCCCCTGGTTTGCCGATGATGTTTGTATACCCCTGCTGTTGCAGTCGCCGCAATATGGCTGCTCCAATAAGTGTCTTGCCACCTGCGACATAAATTCGATCGTGTTTTTTCAAATTTCTCTCCTTGGTAGGCTTATAGAAAGCTCGCTTGGAATTCATCAAGCCAAAGATTGCTCGTCTCGCCAACCGGTTGAATCACGGCGTTCATTGCGAAAATTATACCAATTCCGAAATATGATTGTGCGTTCAACGCTCTCGACGCAGAGAGAAGCAGAAGTACGGTTTCCCAGCAATGCACAATGAAAAAACAGAAATGGTATTATATCATACTCAGTCGTCCACAAGTTGACGCTGTCGGAACGAAAACAAATCGACAATCAGTTCAGGTCTTAGGTATAATTACCTAGATGTTAAATTTCATGTATGTATAGGAGTGCAACATGCCCCATCATATTCTTGCCATCTGCCTGGATTCCGGTGATACACTCGTTGATGAAGGCACCGAAATCAAGGATGAAACAGGTACCACCTTAGAAGCAGAGCTTATTCCCGGAGCCGCTGATTTGGTGCAGACACTGAAGCAACGAGGATACAAAATCGCTCTTGTCGCAGATGGTCCAACTGGGACGTTTCGTAACGTTTTCACACAGCACAACCTGTATCATCTTTTCGATGCCTTTGCAATTTCAGGGGAAGTTGGCGTCTCGAAGCCGGACGAGCGGATGTTTATTACAGCCCTTGATCCGTTGGGTATCCGCCGCGAAGACTACGGAAAAGTCGTGATGGTTGGGAACAACCTGGAGCGCGACATCAAAGGCGCGAACAATCTGGGCATCATTAGTATTTGGCTAGATTGGGCACCGCGCAGATCGAAAGTGCCAGCAGACGACGCAGAGGTGCCACAATATACCATTAAGACGCCTCTCGAACTCCTCTCGGTCATCGAATCTCTGGAAAAAGGTCAATGAATTTCTAGGAGAATTATACATGTCAACAAAAATCGAAATTGTTTGTCATAAAGGGGCGAACGAATACGCACCGGAAAATACATACGCCGCAGCACAGCTCTGTATTGACTGGGGCATGGATTTCGTTGAAATCGACGTGATTACGAGTAAAGATGGTGTACTCTACATTATGCACGGCCCCACTGTAGATGAAACGACCAACGGCACGGGACGAATCGATGAACTCACATCTGCGGAAATCGACAGGCTTGATGCAGGGAGTTGGTTTGCCTCCGAGTTTGCCCGCGAGAAAGTACCACGCCTTGAGCCATTCCTGCGCTGGATTAAGGGGAAGGCGAAAGTATTCCTGGATGTGAAGGCCGCTGACCATCAACAACTGATTGACCCCATCTACGACGTTGGGTTAGAGAACGACTGTTTCTTTTGGTCTGGCAGTGACGAGTGGGCACTCAAACTTCGCGAGCTTGATGCAAACCTTCAACTGAAGATAAACGCGAGCAACGTTGAAGATGTAATCGAGGCACATGAACGCTACCGTGCAAACATTGTTGAAATGGGGCTCAACAATATGAGCCAGGAACTGTTCGATGTTTGCCGAGAACTTGGCATTAAAATCATGATCTATCACCAAGAAAAAGACCCCGAAGCATTTCGCGAGGTGATTCGGTGGGGCGTAGACATGATCAATCTAAATCACGGAGATGTTTTCGCGGAGGTTGCAAGGGAATTCCGGGAGCAGCAAATCTAAAAAATCCCTTGAGATGTTTCCTGATTTCGATTAAGATAATGCCCTGGTCTCATACGAAACCGATTATACAGTCTACAGACTAAGGAGGAAAACGCCATGGCATTGACAACTGAACAGAAGCAGCGGTTTAAGGAAGACGGTTATCTCGTCATCCGCAATATGCTTACACCAGAGGAGGCGGCAGCCCTCAAGTGGCGAGCCGACCAAATTGCTTCAGGTGAGATGAAACATGTGCCGGAACAGTGGATTCAAGTCGAACCTGCGATTCAAAGGGGAGAAGCAGAACCAGAATCCAGGGTAGAATCCATTCGCAAACTATGGAACCTCGTTCCTTATGATGGGGTTATGCGAGCACATGCTACCAACCCGAAGATTGTAGATGTTATCGTCGACCTGATTGGTCCCGACGTCAAATTGTACGGAGATCAGTTGTTCATGAAGCCACCACGTCACGGCTCGCGGAAGGAGTACCATCAAGATTCACAGTCGTGGAAACAGATTGTGCCTTACGAACTCGTGAGTTGTTGGGCGGCGTTAGACGATGCAACACTTGAAAACGGGTGTCTTTGGGTCATCCCGGGTAGCCACAAGTGGGGACTCGTCGGTAAAGCGCGCGAACGGGAAATCGAGCAAAAAGCACTTTCTGCGCAATGGGAAAATGAAGTGCCTGTCGAGCTGAAAGCAGGAGATTGTAGTTTTCACCACAGCCTACTCTTACACAGCAGCCATGCCAATCACTCATCGAAGCGACGTCGTGGATATGCCACGCACTACATGAGCGCCAAATTGAAGTATATCGGTGATGGAACCAAACCCGACTATATGTCCATCCGTGGCCATGAGTTTCAGGGATGTGTTTGAAATGTGATGGACATTGAATCGCCCGACTTTCCAAATCTTGGGCTCACGACATCTTCCTAAGAACGCCAGATGATTCTACGTGCAAAATACCTCATTCCAAACAGCGAACACATCATTGAAAACGGCGCAATTGAGATTCGCGGATCGGAAATTGTCGATATTGGAACGTACTCAACCCTTAGACGAAACAACGCGACCACGGTGTGCGATTTCGGGGAAGCCGTCATTCTGCCCGGTTTGGTAAATGCCCACACTCATCTTGAGCTCACAAATCACCATGATTTAATCGAACGGACAGAACGATTTACGGATTGGATTTTACAACTGGTACAGTATCGGCGGGATGACCAGGCGTGGGTCGATCGCGCCGTCGATGACGGAATTTCGATGAGCCTTGCCGGGGGAACCACAGCAGTTGGCGACATTCACGGATTTAAAAGAGTGGCGCAAACTCTCAAGAATTCTCCACTTCGAAAAGTAGTTTTCTTTGAAACGATGGGGTTTTCGACTGAACGGGCACAGCTGGGTATAGAGCGCATTGATTCTAACCTAGCATCAGCCTCGCCCCCTTCTCCGCTCTTTACGCCCGCCGTATCGCCCCACGCTCCTAATTCCACTTCGGCGATGCTTTATCGTCACTGCCTTGCTATTGTTCAGTCTCGTGGATTGCATTTTTCCACGCACCTATCGGAAACACCAGAGGAGATCGAGTTTCTAGCGACAGGTACAGGCGCATTCGCAGACTTATTGAATACATTGCAGATTTCAATGGAAGGTTGGACTCCGCCCGGCGTGTCCCCTGTGCAGTATATGAGAGATCTAGGCGTATTAAAAGCCCGCCCCCTTCTTGCCCACTGCAATTACCTCACCGATCGGGATATTCAGATACTTGCTGAAAGTGGATCGAGCGTTGTTTTCTGTCCGCGTTCCCATCATTATTTTAACCACACCGATCACCCAATTGAGCGTCTACTCGAGGCTGGGGTGAATGTCGCTGTGGGCACGGACAGCTTGGTGAGCAATTGGTCGTTGAGCATGCTTGATGAGTTGAAATTCCTTGCTCAAACGCAGCCTGGTATTCTGCCTGAAACACTCATTGACCTCGGGACAATCAACGGCGCAAAAGGGCTTCGCTTGAATCGGGTCGGAAAGTTGAAAAAGGGGTGGCAGGCGGATATGATTGCGGTCAGAATTGCAAACGATGGGAGCCCTTTGATCGAGCAGATTCTTGATGAATCCTCGCAAAATCTACTGACGGTTGTCGCGGGGAAAATTTGTTATGATCTAATTTTTAGGGAGGAGGACGCTCGCGCGGAGCTTTAGTAGCCCAAGATTCTATCTTGGTTTGAGCGAGATGAGGCCAACTTAGAAAGTTGGGCTACTAATAAACAAGCCAAGAGGTAGCCACGTTTTACGTATTATTCTTCAACCAACTCAAAAGATTCAAGTTCAAATTCGACTTCAACGGTGACATCTGCGCGAGTTTGGGCTTGCATGAACTTAATGATACCCACATCCGGCGCGAGCCACTTTTGTACAATTGTCGTGTCTAGATCTCTGTCAAAGAATTCCCACATAAATGACTCTTGCACCTGGAAAACGTGTTCAAATGTGCCCGCCGGGACCGTAACTGTTTCTTCGGAAAGCACTTCAAACTCATCGACTCCTCTGCCCAGCGGGAAGAGTTCAGGCACTAATTCTGCCTTAAAATGGGTCTCCCACCTGTTGCCCGGAATGAGTGGAAAGTTATATAGCGGTAGAAATGGCGTAAAAAGCATGGTATCTGCTGTGCCCGATGTGATATTCTGGGCGTGCTGGACAACCCTTTTCACTTCACCATTTTCGTCGAATTCTTTTCCTAAATAAGAGAAGTTCAGGATGTCTTTCAGTTCTTCGTCGTCGGGGCTGGATTTTTCCAACACAAAACTGTCAACCAGCTTGCCGTCTCGCAGGTTAATTTGGATTTTGTCAATAATTTCAAATTTAATTAAGTGGTCCTGATCGTCGCGGTATCTCCAGATATTGCCGATGGCTAACGGATAATAATCTCCCGGCCGTGTGCGCCACACCTGGATATCAATCGTGCTTGTGATGGATTTGTTTCCATCGCTCACGGTGACTTCAATCTGATATCTCCGTTCTTGTTCGGGAGCCGTCCAGATTGCGCCTGAAGCATCACCGTTGATAGCCCCGTCTGTCGCCCCCCATTCGAAGGTCAACTTATCCCCCTCAAGGTCGCCGGCTTCAAGCGTGATTGACACTTTCGATCCGGGTTCAACGATGTCAGATTCCGCTTCAAAGACGAAAATTCGTGGCGCAAAATTGCTATCTCGTTCACCGCCATCATCGCCGCAACCGGGAAGTAAAAGAAAAGATGGGATGATAACAAGAATAAACAGAGTGAATCGATTGGGGCACATGGTTCCCCTCCTTTAGTGTATTTAGCGTGTCAACTCGGTGAAAGTAATAATGATTGAAACGGCTGTGACTCGGAAAAGATGACAGGACAAATCGATCAACCGTACCAGATGTAAGTACGGACTTTCAACAAAGTTCCTGCGATGCTTACGCTACTGTCGGCGATAAACTCGCCCAAGATCAATCCCAAAAATAGGGGGATATTTCTTCTGTAAAGTCGCAACCCCCCATATCTGAGAAGAGAGGATTTGATCGCCCAACTCAGGAAAATTGAGAACCAGAATGGATTCATCGCCCAACTGCTCGATACGACAAATCCAACGGGGTGCAGTGGAAACCAGATGAAACGCCTTCGGAGAATAGATAGCAACCCAACAAAGAACGCGCCGAAACTGAAAGCAGATATATTGGGAAGTTGCGCACCTGTGGGAGTCGTCAACCAATGCGAAAGTCGGTTAAATGTTTCATAAGCAGGCCAAAGTTTTCCGCCACCGCCGTGACGATATGCCGAATGCAGATGTGCCCAAAAGGCGCAAAGTGTGCCGACAATTGCCGCAAAGAGGACATAGGCTGACATCTTCATCGGTGTTATGCCCGTCCTCTCCCCAAGCTTAAACCCCTCCAGAATACAGGGCATCGGATGACTTCGGTAGGCACGGTTGAAATACCAAAAGAGTGAAATGACGGTTAAGTCAACCGGGCTAAACCGACGGGCTCCCAGAAAGGAAACGATCATTCGGCCCGGTCCTGAGAAATGCAAATCGTGTACCGGCGAACCGAGTTCCGCCCGAATGCGGCCAATGGAGATGGCGATCAGAAAATATCCGCCGAAAAAGAGCAAGATAGCTTTGATTCCCATGCCGGTGGCAAGACAGAAAACGACAATCCCTCCTAATCCAATTACCATCGTGCCAATGGCGAGAAGATGTATCGATTGCGCCTTTGAAAACTGAAATAACTGGCGTATTTGTGCCCGAGCTATCCAAAGTGCTATCAAAGCAAATCCCACGTAAGCCCCGGTCGTCTGCTCGTCTATGAATGGAAACCCTGGCAGCCGCATGCCTAGAATCGCCGCGAAAACTCGCTCAAGTTTCCAGAAAAAGTAAAAGAACCAGCAAGAAAAGGAGATATCGACAGGGATGAAAAAACCGAGTCCAACGGCAAAAGGGTGGGCGGCAATTGGAAGCCAACCAATTGCATTCCATGGAGTTTCTGTAAAATACCGCCCGATGTTTATCGGTCTGCCGAGGGTTGGCACGGTAGGGATAAAAAAGTGGAGTCCATTTATTGCTCCCATAAACGCGCCGATCCCAAATCCGAGCCACATCATTCGATGACTCAGAAAGTTGGTCTCAACCATACGCAATGGGAGTTGGATGACCGGATAGCTGAGTTTTTCCTTCGAAACCCATCGTGGACTGAGAATCAAAGTCAGACTCAACATGACCATCACTAAAGAAAGTGTAAAAGCCGACCATAGCAAAATCGGCGATAACCAAGACGCAAAGTGCAATCGAAGATAAAACGAAGATTCCCCCTGCATGTAATTTTCCAACACCGACTTATTTGATACCAAAAGCCGTGATGGAATGTATTTGATGAAGAGTTCCTGCCAGTCATTTTCGGGCGTTGCCAGCGCGTGAGGTCCCGCAATCACCGCTCCGACAAGTTGCAACATATCAAGCCCATTGATGGCTGAAGCTACCGTCAGCATGATATAGATTAGCAGCAGGTCTCTTGCCGAAAAGATCTCTCTGGAAAACAGTCTCCGGATCAGTTGATTGAAAAGCGTCAAAAGAAAGAGGCAAAAAATAGTATTGAAGAACAGCGAGACGGTGGTTGGGTAACCAGCGTTCCAGAGAGAACCCGTCATTAACCAAAGGGAATTGATGGGGATGAGAAGCAGGACAGCCGGAAGAATGCGTGAAGGCATGGGGTGTTTTATCGGGATGACATTCTTGATGGGAGATGCGTTAGCAAATTTTGGAGGATTCTTATCGGGATAGAGTGCAAGACTTATTTTGACTTTTTACAAAACGAGTTTTGCACCCCATCCAAATCAGGATTCAAGAGGTTTGCCGCGTAATGCTTCCCGACACTGCGTCATACTATTTCCTGTGACATTATAGGCAAAGGTATTCATGAGCCGATCTGCTTCTGACCGGTTGGGAGCAGATCCATGGATGATAAGTGCGTTAAAAAACACGCCATCTCCCGGCTCCATTTCGATTGCAACGGCATCTTCCCGTTCCTGATAGTGTCCCGGCAGAAACACACCAAACGCCTGCTGGTGCCGTTCATGCTCCTGCAAGCCTCGCTTATGGCTGCCGGGCACAAATTGAAGACAACCGTTTTCCAGTGTCGCTTCTTTGATTGCCAATTGACAGTTAACCATCACCGGACGATTGTCCTCCCGTTTCCAATAGGCGTAATCCTGATGCCACGGAATCGCTGTGCTATCGCCGGGGGCTTTCGGGAGAAGTTTGCTGTGATATAGTGAAATATCTGGTCCCATCAGTGATTCCAAAATATCAAGCATAACATCCGATCGCAAGGCACGATTGAGCGTCGGACTGATTAATTCGCTGTGCATAAGTTGCTTGATGCGTGCAGGGCCATCCGGATCGTCAAACTCCTCCCACGAAATCCCAATCCCTTCCGCAGGCTGTTTTGCCATACGTTCGTGGATGTTCTCAACCTCCTCTTGAATCTCGTTTATCCACTCCAATGGGAGAAGACCTTTTTTCAGAAAGTAGCCGTTTTCTTCATAAAACTTTTTCTCTTTGGGTGTCAATGACATGTGAATTCCTCCTATGTGTCGATAACTCGCAAAATTAAACATCAGGTGAGAATTATACCTTTTGCTACTGGGGTGGGAAAGAAAGATACACTTCCTGTCGAGGGTAATTAGAATGTAATTCAACGTCTGTCAAAAAGTCCTCGAAACCAAGCACAATTGGATGACTGTCATCGGAGAGCAGGCTTGCCTTGATGGTCAGCGGCGGAGAGATTCGTGTATTTTCTTGAGCGTCATGAAAGCGCAGCGTAACTTGCCCGAATCTCGCCATTGTTGCACGACCACCAACGAGAACCTCCATCTCTCTATCCGAATAAAAACCATGTTGAATCTGTTCCCAGACATGACGAGGAATAATGGAAATAGGACCGCCAGTATCAATAATCGCTTCATCTGGCTCTGTCCATCCACCGTTGCTAATCGCAAACGATACATCCGCTAGAATCCTGACATATCGTACAATAATACCCCGGTGCAAGTAATCGGAGTCAACTGTAGTCGTATACTTTAGGTGAACGACGGAGTCGTTGGAGGCTCTCAACAAATTTGTAGAAACAGGGTCCTCGTCCAACCTCTCTGGCTTTCTTCCGAGCCATTGTTTTAACTTTCCCCAGATCCTTGCTGGCAATGACAACCTCCTTATCAAGTACCGCAATCCACATATCGGGATATTTCTCCGTCAATTCATTGATACTTTCAATAATCCAGTTGGAATCATCAATGTGCCGTTGAGGACGTGGAGGAGGCATGGTATAGTCTTCTGGATTTTTTACGATTGGCATTGCATTCACCTCTGTTTGAGGACATTCCCATTATGCTTGAGAAGTATATCCAAGGTTCGGTAGGAAATCAAGCGAATTATCTGCGGCAGAAGCGTTCAGGGCGATATGGTTGGAGGGTTTCAACGCAGGCGCCATCAGCGATTTCTAACGTCACCAACTCACCGGCCAAAGGTGCTAACGTCACACCGCTGTGCATCAGGGCGATGTAGAGATTCGGTGCCGCTTCCGAAAATCCGAGTACCGGTAAACCATCAAGAGGCATCGGGCGATAGCCAACGGGCACTGGAATAGCTCGCGCTCCGGCGAGGGTTGGCAGGTAGTGGGTCGCTCGGTTTAAGAGATCGTTAGCGTGTTCTTGAGAATCATCTTGATTCAAGCTTTGCTGTGTGCCTTGACCAATCCTCAGCGTTCCATCGGTGCATTGTCGTAAGTGAATTCCCGCCCGATTCGCGTCAATCGCTGGGGCATGAAGCGCAGATATCGTGTGTAAGACGGGCGGGCGCGGATCGGTGCGAATCACGATACCAGGGCTCTCCTGCTGAGGAATATCTACGCCAGCCATAGCAGCAAGTTCTGTTGTGTTTACGCCACTTGCCAACACAACCATATCGCAGTTAATTTCTGTCTTCGGAGTCTTTACCGCTTCGATTCTTTTTTTGCCAAGACACAGGCCGGTAACGGGGGTCTGGGAATGCACCGTAGCACCTCGTTCACATGCGCGTTTCAAACAGGCGTCAATTACCTTTGACGGGTCTACCTGCCCATCAGCTTCTGATAGAGAAGCGGCAGTTACTAAATCGGGAGACAGCCCCGGCTCAAGCCGGCGTAATTCATCAATCGTAATCAGCCGGCAAAGATATCCCCACGCTTGCAATTGCCGGATACGCTGTTGCAATGCTTCCGCACCCTCTGCCGTGTTTTCCCACCGCAATTCACCGCCACAATGAAAGCCAACATCTGCCTCAAGATTGTGAGCGAAACGATGCCAGAGTTCCATCGATCGGCGATTGAAGTGATGATAGCTCCTCGGATCTTTACCAAAGGAATTCAACCAGGCAAAAGAATGGTCCGACGCCCCCGACCCTGGCTCATCCCGCTCAAGGACGGTCACGGTGATATTCCTCCGGAGCGAAAGATGATAAGCGATGGATGCCCCAATAATCCCCGCCCCGACTACCACAACGCTTAACTTATCTTGCTTATTCACAATCATCTCCTTTGAAGGTAGTAAACTCACTGTGTCCAAATTGGCTATTGAATTTCTAAAGAATTTTGAGATTCTTCGTTTCACTCAGAATGACAAACTCATGTCATCTTGAACGAAGTGAAAGATCTCCGCATACGGATTTTTGAGATTCTTCGTTTCACTCAGAATGACAAACTCATGTCATCTTGAACAAAGTGAAAGATCTCCGCATACGGACTTATGAACCACCAGCAACATGCTTTACGCTATTCACGACGAAATGGAAGTGCTAGTGCTGCGGGTGGTTTGGTGTGTCCGACAAATCCAGTCAAGACCAGAAGTGTCAACACATAAGGCGCCATTAAGAAAAATTGATAGGGAATGAAACCGAGATTGGGAATGGCCTGCAAGCGATCTGGTAAGGCATTTCCAAGGCCGAACAAAAGCGCCGCCCCGCATGCTTTGACCGGGTGCCACTTTCCAAAGATAACAATTGACAGTGCAATAAAACCGCGTCCAGCAGTCATCTCCGGGCTGAAGTAGGGAACGTCCGCAAGGGAAAGATATCCTCCAGCAATCCCCGCCATAAATCCGCCAAAAAGCACACATTTCGCTTGCAATCGAAGTACGTCCACTCCCACGGTATCTGCTGCTTTGGGGTGTTCTCCACAGGCTTGGATTGCAAGTCCGTGATAGGTATGAAAAAGATAAAAATAGATTAAAGGAACGCCGAGGAACGCGACATAAACTAAGATATTATGCCGAAACAAAATCGAACCGACGAATGGCAGGTTTGAGAGAAGTGGAATATGTAGGGGTTGGAAAATTGTTACTTTCAATGCCTCTCCCGTTGTGCCAAAGATCCGACGATACAACACTTCAACAAGCCCGAAGGCTAAGAGATTGATTCCCGTTCCGGTAACAACCTGATCGGTTTTGAAACCCAGGATGAGGGTCGCAAAAAGCGCGGCGAGAAGAGCACCGCTGAACGCACCGAATAGAATACCCGTCCACGGTGCAAATCCCACCGATACTTCCTGGATGTAAAACGAACTGAGCCAACCGATAAAGGCGCTGAGAATCATGATGCCCTCAAGCCCGATATTGATGACGCCCGATCTTTGGACGATAATCTCGCCGAGGGCAACGATTAAAAGTGGCGTTGCTTGCCGAATGGTTGCTGCAAGGATCTGTTCGATCATAATGCAAAGAGTGTGACGACTCTCCCGCATAAATGCAGGGAGCTTCTCAGGAAACGCATGCAGTAACCTGCTACGTTGACTCCTGAACCCGGCGTCCACGGGCTAAAATGTTTTTTGCGGCATTTACATCGCGGTCTAACATTAAACCACAGTCTGGACACTCATGAACACGAACACTCAAATCCTTTTTCACAATTTTCCCACAGCCAGAACATTCTTGAGACGTATATTTGGGGTCTACCTTGACAACCATTTTGCCAGCATTCTCAGCTTTGCTTATCAGGATGTCTTGGAATGTAGACCACGCCGCGTCACTAATGCTTTTTGCAAGGCGGTGGTTTTTGACCATGCCCGATACGTTGAGATTCTCAACCGCTATCAGGTCGTATCGGTCAACAAGCTTTCGGGAAATCTTGTGTGCTGTGTCTCTGCGTTGGTTCGCAACATAATCATGAAGCCTTTGGAGTTTATTGACGGCTTTATGTCGTCTATTGCTTCCTTCCTTTCGTCTTGCAATGCAACGTTGAATAATTCTCAAGCGACGAAGGGACTTACGAAGATACTTAGGGGCGTCAAAGAATTCGCCGTCAGACGTAATAACAAGGTGAAAAAGCCCCATATCAAGCCCAACAGATTCTTCGGTCCGCAGAAGCTTCAAAGCTTTGAAGCTTCTGCCGGGTTGAGGTTGTGGACCGGGTTCAACAGAGAAACATACAAACCATTTATCCGCTTTCCTCTTGATAATTGCCGTCTTGATTTTTCCTTCAATAGGGCGATGTTGTCTGATTCGGACGTTGCCAACATGCTGGACATAAAGCGATCCATCTTTGATTTTTATCCCATCGCTGTAGGTATACTCAAGCGAGTTGAACCGATTGTATCCTTTGAAACGTGGATAGCCCGGTGTTTCTCCGGCTTTGACTCGTCGAAAGAAGGCCGCAAAGGCTTTATCCATCCGCTTCAGCGTTCTTTGGCAGGTAGAAACGTTGACCGCCTTCACTCGTTGATTGGATGCTTTTCGTTGTTGGGTCAACCAAGCGGCTTGCATACGATAATTAATACTTTCCGACTTTTGTTCATATGCGGTTTTACGTTGCTCAAGGGCTTGGTTATACAGCCAGCGGTGAGAGTCAAGCTGTTTATTCAACCGTTCTATTTGTTCTTTATTGGGGTAAAGTCGAAATTTATAACTAATCATCTGGTACTTTGCGCCTCAATATATTTGCGAATTGTCTCAGACGACACGTTACCCGCAGTGCCAACATAATAAGAACGTGTCCATAAGGAAGGTAAGCGGCTTTTTAAGTGGGGAAATTCCTTGCGGAGTTGATTAGCTGTTGCGCCCTTGATACGATGAATAATTTGATAGGGTGCAATTCTTGGTGGGAATGAAGCAAAAAGATGAACGTGGTCAGGTCTTACGACCAGTTCAATCAGTTCACCATTAAGCTGTTTGATGATTTGCGGCACAAGTTTTACGAGCCGATCCCCCACACCCTCAACAAGGACAGAACGACGGTATTTGGGGCACCATACGAAGTGGTAGTTTATTTGATAAACGGCATGCGATGTTCGTTTGTTCATGATATAACTAATTATATCATATCTCCGTAGCACAAAACAAATAAAAGAGGCGCGGCTTCCCCTCCCACATAAATGATGGGAGTCCCCGCCGCGAAGATTTCTATGGATTAAACTGGAAAAGAGCGTCGAACCCGACGAAGCCATTAATATTGAATCTGCCTGAAGCGGCGTATAATTCGACCCGTGCGCCAAATTGCACCG
>JADFGN010000049.1 GCA_022567695.1 Candidatus Poribacteria bacterium
GATTGAGGACCATCTTCCGTTGGAGTCGAGCTAATTCTAACTTCTTCTGGGGCCATTCCGCTATCAGTTTATCATAGGATGCGATCTTCTGATCGAGTACCTGACGTTGATTGCTGGTCTGGCGGATTTCAGCGAGGATTTCGATAACCTGTTGGGTTAATCCCTGGTGTAGTGGGTTAGATGTTGTCGTTTGGCTTGTTACTCTTCGTCGATCTTCGAGGGAAATTTCTTTTTTAGTTTGAGCGATTCGCGCAATCAGATTTTTAATCTGCGGGTTTTGATGTCCTGGGTACTGACGTTTCAGTGTCGCTAACTGAATCTGATCTTCTAACAGCTGTTGTTCGAGTCTAACAACGATTGGGTTATCCGTCAAGACTTCGGTGGAGATTATTTTTTGACTCACCGTACTTAACTCTTCGGTAAGCGCGTCCAGTCTGGCTTTGGCCCCTTCATACTGTTGAAGAAGCTGAACCCTCTGAAGATCTAGCTGCCCCACGTTTTGGATAATCATCGCGGCTTCTGCGTCCAAGTTGATTGTCTTGTTCTCTACTTGAAATTTGCGAAATTGATCTTCCGCAAACTCCAATTCTGCTCGCGTGTGTGGGAGTTGCTGATTGGCAAATTGCTCAGTCGCCTCCAGCCGTCTCTGCATATCTTTTCGGATAAATCGCTGAAACACATCCGCGATTTTGTTCACGAAATTCTGGGCGCGTTCGGGAGTACGCTGTTTTACTCTAATTGTGATAATATCAGAATCTCGAGATGGTTCAACTTTTAGCGCACTGTCTATCAGATTTTTCGTTACCTCCTGTTCCCACTCTTCGATCGTCAACTCTCCCAGTTCGGTTTCCTCAGAAAGCTGAAAACCTAGCAGGTTCGCGATCCAGGTGGTGATTTTTCCACGATGAACTGGTAAAGGTTCCAATAGACCTTCTGCCTTCAATTCCTGAACTGCACTGGAAACGATGGTCCTTGTGGACAGGATTTCGCTGAAGGTTTTTAACTGGACTGCGCGTCCCAATCCAGGCATTGCCAAATCCGCCATAAAAGGCATTGCCTGTTGATGTATCTCTTGCACCCAAATCCTTCCCTTTGCTTCATAGAGGGGGGCTGAGAGATCATTTTTCAGCAAAGTCACCAGAATAGCAACCACCAGTATCACTAGAATAGCCCATTTGTTCCAAAATAAAATCCGAAAATAATCCTCCAGATGGATATCTTGTTCTTGAGGCTGAGTCGTTTGTATAGATTCCATAGATTACCGCCTATCTAACGATATTGTAAATTAAAGTTATTACTGAAGTCACTGTTAGTAAAGCAGACCAGTTAATCCGAATTCGGTTAGGAACTTGTAATCGATCGCCGGGAGATAAAAACGGTCCAGAATCGGGACTCCCGCTTTCAAGCAGTTCCAGGAGATTAATTTGTTCTTTTTCACCATTAGATCGGATGATTAAAGCTTTCTTCAGGTTCGCTCGATCTTCAAGCCACCCACCAGCTAAAGCTAAAGCCTCGATCATGTCAACGGGCTTTTTAATCTGATATTGTCCCGGACGAGCAACAGCACCCATGATACTCACCTTCTCTTCCTCATAGGCATTAGGAATATACAACATATCCCCTGGTTCGAGTATGGCTATACCTACCGTCGTGTTTCCGTCGAGTGGATTTTCAAGATTAATGGGTATACGTTGCCCTGTACTTTTGATAATCTCGGCACTCGCGAGGTCAGCGAGATCTTGTGTTGGTCCACCAGCCATCATTAACGCTTGCACGGCATGGATTTGCGAGTTTTCGATTTCATACAGGCCTTGTTCAAGAACAGCACCTGTTACCATAATCGGGCGCTGTTGTAGCAAATTGGGGACATGAACAACGTCATCCGCTTGTAAAGGAATATCCGTCTGATTTGCTTCGTCCCTCAACTGTGTGAGATTAACAATCTGGTAAATCTGCCCATCTCGCCAGATCTGAATTTCTGTTAGCTTGGCACGTCCGTAATCGGGGCCTCCCGCTAGAGCCAATGCTTGTGACAGATAGATCTCTTCGGTTTCAAAGAAGTATCGATCCGCTAATTTCACTGCCCCCCACACATAAACAGAACGTTGTTTGCTTCGCACAAGTGTGGCGAAAACCCTTGGTTGTCCCAATTCCTCTGTGAGCCCTTTTACGATTTCACTTTCAATTTCCGGAATCGTCAAGCCCTCCGCTTTGATTTCGCCGATTAGCGGATAAGAAATATATCCATCCAGACGAACCACAATCTGCTTGCTATATTCCGGATAGCCTTCTACAGTTACACTAATAGCATCTCCGATTTGAAGTGTGTAGGGTTTTGGAGGGGATAACGATTGAGCTTCAGCAATTTGGAGCCCAAAACTTAAAATGCTGAACAAACTGAGGAGAGGAAGTAAAAGGTAAGAGTGTCGGGAACAATTCATGGATTTTAACGGGGTGATGATTCGTGCAAAGTTAGCATTAGCATAAATTAAAAGCCATAAATCTAAAATTCTTAGAGATTTTCTATTTTTCATAAGTCAAAGTCGGCGAAAATTGCCCCCACGAATCATTTTGGAATTTACATATTTTAACACAGGAAATCCGATGAGGACAAGCAAAAAAGAAAATAGGTTACAATAATGGAATAATTGATTTTTGCAGGACATTTAACGTAAACTTTTAATGACGTAATGATTGATGCTGTTTCGATAGTTTCAACGATAGGTCATTGGGATTACACTTTCAATAGAGATGAAAATATGTAACCGAATGTTTGGGGCCAGTCGATACAACTTGTGTGAATCAAATAAAAGGACAAATCAACCCTTGATGTGTTTCACAAGATATGCTAGAATTATAAGGTTGATCCAAGTTGCCAGTTATTGATCGGCAGACAACCTCTGAAGGTGAAATCCAACCGGCACAGTATCTGTTTATTGTCAGTCCGCATGTTTCAAGTGACAGAGTTTGGAAGGCTAGCTCTGTCAAACATTCTCTAGGTTTATCGAAAAATTTATATAGCTTACGGTGAATAGTGAATTTACAAGCCGTTTTGAAGCAACTTAAAGGAAAGCATATCGTCATTATCGGCGATCTTATTTTAGATGAATATGTGTGGGGAGACGTTAACCGGATTTCGCCAGAAGCACCTGTCCCTGTACTCGAAGTCACGTCCGAAAATATCCGTTTTGGAGGGGCTGCGAACCCTGCACATAACGCCGTCAGTTTAGGCGGACGAGTAGACCTTATTGGTGTGATTGGCAATGATGAAAATGGAACTACACTCGTTGGTATGCTTCAAGATGCTGGCATCAACACGGAGGGCATCTGCATTGATTTAAGCCGACCGACAAGCACCAAAACCCGCGTGATAGCTCGAACTTCACACACGAGCGTGTCGACGCATCAGCAGATTGTGCGGATTGATCGAGAGTCAAAAGTGCCTGCTAACGACGCCGTACAAAAACAATTATTAGAAACTGCCTTAGACTGCATCCCATGTGTTGATGCTATCATCTTTGAAGATTACGATAAAGGGGTGGTAAGTGCCGAGTTGATTCAGGCTGTAGTCGATCGCGCACGCAAATATCAAAAGCCAGTTGTTGTCGATCCGAAGGTTGAGAATTTCTGGAATTACACAAAAGTGACATCCATCACGCCGAATCAGAAGGAAGCCGGTACTGTGGTTAGCCAAGAGATTACCGATGAATCAAGCTTAATTTCTGTTGGGAAGGAAATTTTGGATCGGCTTGAGATTGAGAGCTTGTTGATTACACGTGGCGAACAGGGCATGTCGTTATTCCAGCGAAATTATGATGAGCAGGTACGTATTGATCATATTCCCACGCACGCTCGCGAAGTTTTTGACGTGACAGGTGCTGGAGATACAGTTGTAGCTGTATTCGCGTTAGCGCTTGCTGCTCAAGCAAATATGCTTGACGCGGCTCGACTTTCAAATCTCGCAGGCGGCATTGTCGTGGGTGAAGTTGGTTGCGTTGCGGTCACGCAAGAGCAACTTTCGCAAGCCATCCATTTGGAGGCACAAAATGCGTGAGGTTCGTCCTCCCATCCAAAGGATGAACGCCATTTTTCTTGATCGGGATGGGGTAATTAATCGTAATTTGGATAATGATTACGTCAAGAGTTGGGATGAGTTTGAATTCATCCCCAATTCTCTGGAGGCGATTAAATGTCTCACTGATGCAGGCTATCCACTCATTGTGATTACAAACCAAGCCTGCATTAATAAAGGGCTTGTTTTGCCTCAAACCCTCGATTGGATTCATCAAGAAATGCTGTCTGAAATTGAGCACGCCGGCGGATATATACAGGCAATCTACCACTGCCCCCATCGTGATGAAGACCAGTGTGACTGTCGCAAACCGAAGCCCGGTATGCTCATTCAAGCATCGCATGAACATCATATTGATTTGCCTAATTCTTACCTAATTGGGGATTCTATGAGGGACATCGAGGCAGGCAAGCGAATCGGGTGTCGTACTTTTCTTGTATTAACTGGAAACGGATCTAAGGCACACCAACAGCAAATCGAAGCACCTGCTTCTCGTAAAAACATTCAACCTAAAAGAATCTTTGCTGATTTGTATGCGGCAGCATTGTGGATACTTTCTCACGATACTCAAGGACAGTAGAAAACTCGTTCTTGTTACACCTCTTTACCGTTGACTGATACAAATAGACACGGTGAAACCTAATTTCTCTCAGATTACATCCGATTTCGATGGAAATCCGGCTTGATGTGATTTGGTAAATAAATGAGAGGTGGTCATAATTCTGTGGGAGAGGCATCCCCGCCTCGATTTCTCTTATCGGGCGAGGGATTGCGTGAGGTGCGCTGAGTTCTTCCCACCCGAAAGGCTCCCTCCCATTAACATCCGCGAACTGACAGGATCTCGCGATAATAATGATTACTCCTCAAATAAATAAACTCAACAGCACGCAAGTTTAGGACAAAAATAAAATGATTCGAAAAAAAATTGAAACGAGATTAGCACATGTTGGCGTTATTGGACTTGGTTACGTAGGGCTTCCGTTAATGATGACCATTGCGAAAGCTGGCTTTTTTGTCACCGGAATTGACACTTCACATCAAAAAGTTGAGCGTATTCAACAGGGAATCTCTGACGTTTCTGATGTCGCTTCAGAAGATCTTGCTCCATTCATTCAGCGCGGGCAAATTCAAGTGACAACGGATTATCGAGTCTTAACCAAGCTTGATACAGTCAATATCTGTGTTCCTACACCGCTACGCAAGAGTAAAGATCCGGACATGAGCTTTATCATCTCTGCCGTGGAGGGTATTGTTCAGTGTCTCCATAAAGATCAGTTGATTATCCTGGAAAGCACAACTTATCCTGGAACAACGGAGGAGGTTGTCCTTCCAAGGCTTGCAGAAAGTGGTTTAGAGATCGGTAAGGATTTTTTTCTTGCCTTCTCCCCTGAACGCATCGATCCCGGGAATGAAATCTATGAAACGGCGAATACGCCGAAAATCGTGGGAGGCATCACGCCGGAATGTACACAGATTGCCAAGCTTTTCTATGAACAGTTTATCAACAAAGTTCACGTCGTTTCTTCAACACAAGCCGCAGAAATGGTCAAGTTGCTGGAAAACACGTTCCGTAGCGTCAACATTGGTTTAGTAAATGAAATGGCATTAATGTGTGATCGTATGGGAATGGACGTTTGGGAGATTGTCGATGCAGCAGCCACGAAACCATTTGGATTCATGCCATTTTACCCGGGACCGGGGCTTGGGGGCCACTGCATTCCTATTGATCCCCACTATTTATCGTGGAAGGCAAAGACATTTGAATTCTATGCCAGATTCATCGAGCTTGCCAGTGAAATCAATGGCTCAATGCCCAAATACGTATTTGACAAAATTGCTGGTGCTCTTAATCGGCACCGTAAAGCAGTCAACGGATCAAACGTTCTGATCGTGGGGGTGGCATATAAAAAAGACGTTGGCGATACTCGCGAATCTCCTTCTATTGATGTCATTCGCATGATCGTTGACGAAGGTGGCGAGATTTTATATCATGATCCTTATGTTTCTCAATTACAGTTTGATGGAGTTGAATCCTACACTTCTCAAGAACTTACAACAGATCTTGTGAAAAGTGTTGATTGCGTCGCGATTATGACAGATCACACAAACATTGATTATGAATGGCTTGTTAAGCACGCAGTTGTGGTGGTAGATGCGCGAAATGCGACAAAATCGGTTGAAGCCCATCGTGACAAGATTATCAAGATTTAATCCAATCGGATCAGGATTTGGCACAAAGTCTTAAAATCGCGTAGCCGAAGTTGGTAACTTGTCCCACATATAAGGAGATTGACGATGCTTCAACTCAAAAATACGAAAGCACGAATAGTCAAACATCAGCTTATCTATATTCTTGATGATTGCTTCAGTGAGGAGGAAGTCTTTACGCTAGCAACCCAATGTGGTATTTATAATAATCAGGGGAAGCATACGATTTCAAAAAATTGGCTTGTTAAGGATTTAGCGGAGGCTTTTTTTCAGCAAGATTTCACAGAACAAACCGTGAATCAGCACCTCGCGCAAAAGGCGCAACAAACAATTCGGAGGATCGGGTACATGAATATAGAGGAGGTCCAGACTTTTCTGAGAAATCCGACGTACCTGCTTGAGGATGGGGAGTTTGGCGAAACTGTCTGGGCACTCTTAATCGATTCGCGTGAAGGTATTTGGAAGCATGGACAAAAACTACTTAAAGACCATGGTCGATCTCCACCGTTTGTGGATTCTGAAGAGGCGACAGAGTCCTCTAATACCTCTTCCGCAGAGGAAAAGAGTGGACAGGAACTGATAGAATTAGAGGTACACAAAAACGATGTTGTGGCAGATTTGACCTCAACATCTGACACCTCGAAACAGGCGGATGCACCGCTTCAAGAACCAGCTCCAAACTCACACGCTGTTTCAGATCAGGTGAAACGCCGAATAGTCGAACAAGCTGAAAGAGTCAATCAACTTGAGGCAACAATCGAAGATTTAAGAGGCGAAAATACTTCAGTTAAAAACGAAAACAACAGAATCAGAGATCAATTTCAACAACTGCAACAGGGAAATCAAAAACTAGAACAACAGAACCAGATTTTAAGGCAAAAGGAACTTCAATATATAAAGGATCAATCGCGTCTTCAACAACAGGAATTGGAAAATCAGGGGCTCAAGCAAAAACTTGAAAATCTATCAAATAAGCTAGATCAACTTCACAATATTAAGGTCGAAAAAGCAGAACTTTCTGTAGAGTTGCGATCTCTTGAGGACGCCATTTATCGAGGACAGCGGACGGTTGAACAGATCCAATCCGAGTTCCAGATGCAAATTGCACAACTGAAACGATTTGGTGAAGCATCGAAGAGGGCACTGGTGCACACTCAACAGAAAATCGCAAATCTCGCTTGTCAGCGACCAGTTGATAGAAAAGTAAAGAATAACATAATTGCTGGGCAGCCTTGCGTCGGTGTTTTTGTCGATGTTCAAAACATGTTTTATGCAGCCAAAGATCGCTATTCAAGGCGGGTTGATTATATCAAACTGCTAGATCTCATCGTTGGGCCGAGGCAACTCATCGTAGCGTATGCCTACGTTGTTCAGATTCCTGAGATTAATCAATCCGGCTTTTTATCCCTTCTTGAACATAACGGCTATACGATCAAAAGCAAAGAACTACGTCTGCGCGGTGATGGAACAGCAAAAGGCGATTGGGACGTTGGCATCGCAATTGACATTGTTACCATGTTAAATGTGTTAGACGTTGTTATTCTCGCCAGTGGAGATGGCGACTTCTGTGCCCTTGCTGAGTTGATTAAATGGCAAAACAAACGAGTAGAGGTTGTCGCTTTCGAGCACAATACATCAATGGATCTGCAACGTATTGCCGATCAGTTTTTCCCGATTGGCGACGATTTGTTGATTTAGATCTCAGACACCCTAAATCATTGCAAGCTGATTCCTTGAATAAATCTGTTGCGATGAACGAAATCATTAACTAAATTTCTCTATTAAAGTATATATTTCAAACCACGGGCCTTTCAGGTAGGAGGGACTGATTTCTTGCGGAAACTTATTCCCGAAAATTAGTTAAAAAGAATGCCTGATTCTAATTCTACGATTCAATCAAACTTTCTTGAGCACAGTCTGCGTGACACCTCCCGGGAGAAGGAAGATAGCGTCTCTTGTCCTGAGTCCCTTCCCTCTATGTCTAAAGAGGTAAACGATCAGTATCTGCTTGGCTATTGGCATTTGCAGGAACGACGGTATTCTTCTGCTATCAAGACCTACCGACGTGCGCTTGAGTTAGATTGGGGATGTGCAGCGATTCATCATAGTTTAGGCTTTGCGTACTATAAAGAAGGGGAATTTGAAAGTGCCAAAGCCGCCTTCCAAAGAGCGATTTCGCTGAACCCAAAGAACGCAAACTACCACTATGTCTTGGGGCAGTTACTTCAAGATGACGGCGCCTCGATGGAGGCAATTGATGAATTTACGCGGGCGATTGAACTCGACTCGTCCCAAGTCGAGCCGTGGTATAATCGGGGTCTGCTCTACGACAAGTTGGACAAATTTGAAAAAGCGTGTGACGATTTTAAGCAGGCTATCGAAGTGAAGCCTGACTTTTCTGATGCACGCCATAATCTCGGGGTGCTATACATTAAGCGAAGGTTATGGGACGCAGCAAAGCAAGTTTTTGAGGATATTCTTGTGATCGAACCAAAGGATGCAGATGCTCACTATCATCTTGCTGAAATTCATCAAAATCTTTCAGGGAATATCGACCAAGTTATTGATAATCTACATTATGCGATTGAACGGGATGTGGATCACTTAGATGCCCGTTACTCATTAGGCAAGCTTTATGCGCAAAACCGTTACAATCGCCCGGACTATCGTCAGAAAGCAATCGATCAGTTTATTGAACTCATCAAACGCAACGAAAGTTTGCATGACTTTGATTTACTGGATCAGGTTTTCTTTATCCTTGGAAGCCTTTACGACGACGACTCTGAGGAGGCAGATCTCGCGATTGCTGCCTATAGAGCAGGCTTAGAACATTCACCTTCGGCTCCAGTGCGGAATAATCTCGGTCTTTTATACCTACAGAAAAACCAGTTTGAGAAAGCTACAGAAGAGTTTCGGAAAGCGATTCAACTCGACTCAGAATATGAAGCCCCGTATTATAATCTGGCAAAACTCTATTTCTACGAACGCGATGAGGAACTCTCCAAAGACCTGCGGCAATGGTTGACGCTCCAGCCGCAAGAGGCCGTGCCGATGATTAAGATGCTGACGATTTCGTTGATGGATGTTGCACGGGCGGAGGCCTATCACAGTCTTTACTCCAAACTCCATCGCGTCAAGAATCTGATAAGCGTCAACGGCGTACAACTTCGATCCGTTTTGCGGCGTACTGATTCTTCATCTGAATCGCACAATGCGTTGGAACGGATCTTTATGCAACACGAAGAATGCTACAATGAGATGGTTGCACTTTTGCAGTCGTTACGGATGGAAGATTCAGTCTTTGGTCTTGTTGATGTAAACAGAATCCTTGAGACCTTGTTGAGAGAACTGAAATCCGTCTTTGAATCGAAAAAGGTTAAATGGCAACACGATTTGGAGGCCCACCTTCCTTCTGTCAAAGGAGATTCAAGTCAGCTTAAGGAAGCGTTTCATAACCTGATTATTAACGCAGTGGATGCGATGATAAGCGGGGGCATCCTAAGAATCCAAACCAACTACCAGCCGGAGCCACCCGAAATTCTGATCTCGTTTACTGACACAGGAATTGGTATTCCCAATGCCATCCAGCATAAGATTTATCAGCCGGGGTACACGCTAAAACAAAATGGAAGTGGATTTGGCTTGAATATTGTTCAACAGATTGTTCGTGACCACAAGGGACGAATTGATCTGGATAGCGAGGAAGGCGGCGGTACGACATTCTCAATTTACCTACCCGTAGACCCAGAAGTCGCGCCTATCAAGACTAATCTGCAAATGCGTCCAATCTTCTATGAAGCACATCATGACCTTGCATTTGAGGAGATCGTCTGACCGCTTCTCAAAAAAATCAAGACTTTCGGGAACAAAATTGATACGAGTTTTTCACTTACGAGTCAAAAGTAGAGCAGGCGCTCATCCAGCTTGTTCTCTGATCGACGCGGCTTCGGACCGGGCAGGCTGCCCGCTCTACGTGCTAACTGAAAAACTCGTGAAATTGAGGCATTATTCTAATGTTTCTTAACTCTTGTGGATAAAATCATAGAAATTCCTCACGCGAGCTAGAAAAGCATCATTGGTTTGATGAGCCGTTTTTGAAAAAGCCTTGGGCAGACTCCGTCCCGCTAGACTCAACAGCATCTTCGGTCCGATATTCTCCACGTCCCACCGCCAATGGGCGAGTTCACGGACTTCCTGCGGCAAAAGCGTTTTGGCTGATGTGATGACCCAAAACTCACAGAGTTCACCGGTTCGCAAATGGGTCTCAATCACCCAAGCCACCGTTAAGTCCGCATTGACCCCTTCGAGGAAGAATCCATCTGCCATAGTCACTTGGTAATGACACATTCGTACGGCGTCGGTGGCTTCTGCGGTAAGAATCCCATCCGGGAACTGCTCTTTGGACCTAAACAATTCCATCGCATCTATGATAATCTGTCGCGTGGTATCGTCGGTTTTGATAAGCACATCGGCCTTTAATTCACCGAGACAGAGATTGAAAAAGGGGGCATTGAGATACAGACCATCGCCAAGAATTAAATCCACAAAGTTCGCATTCAATTCGTGTTTCATACGATGCAATAGGGCGTAGCTAGCGGGTAATTCTTTGCCCCGTTTTTTTATCGGTTCTAACCCAACCATCAGGCTGGTGGGGCCGACAATCTCAAAACAACTCGCCAAAAACCGTCCAAAACCACTTCCATCAATGATGCCAATGCGGCGTTTGCCATCGCGGAGTTGGTATTTGCTTTGCCCACAAGCGACCCCCTGCCGGTACGATGTGAGCAAGATTTGCCGCAAGATTTTTAGATCCATGACTTGAAGACTTCGTGCCATCGTACTATCACTGACAGCGGGATCTTTTCGCTTAAACCACCTTTGCCCAATGGGGTTCTTATCATTTAATCGCATCGAAGAAGCGATCCCCAGCCCATCGTGCCCATCAGTAAGATGGCGGAAAAGACGGTGGAAGCGGGGATTTTGACCTCACCTCTGCGGTCTTTCACTTGGCGGGCGTAATGGGACAGACGAAATTTCGTTTCACAGAAAGATTGAAAGTCTGGTAATTTTTTCGCGTTGATAGGTCTCACCTCCTTGTGCTCAAGATTTTCGGTGTCAATGTATCGCCAAAATCTGAGATTTCTCCGAGAGTCTACAACCTATCAAACCGAAATTCAACCCATTTTGGGAGCGTGGGGAATTCCTGATAAAATCACAAAATGCTTGCTTCGATCTTGCATTTGTGCTATACTACCCCGGTTTCGACATCATGAATAGATCGCCCTCAATTTGTAATTCATTCAATCCGAATTGGCCTTTTTTAAAAATTAGAAGGGGGAAATTTATTGAAAGACATATACACAATCGTTATCATGTCCTCCGTTGAGGGTGAAGTGCGCCAATATTCAATTAGGTGCTGGTTTTTGAAGTTCTTATATCTCCTGTTTTTTGTTATTGTGGCAGGTGCGGTTGGAGGCGTTGGCTATGGCATTCATTGGCAAAGTAAGTTACATACATCCAAAGAAGAAAATAAAATCCTCACAGCCGAAAAGCAAAATTTGGAATCTGAGTTAAAATCCGAGCAAGAATATCTGCGGCAAGAAATGCAGAGAATCCAAGAAATGGCGGATGTGGTCAGCAAAGTCTTAGGGATTGATCAGCAAAAAGGTATCCTTGGGCAGGGAGGAAATGGATCTGAGGTCAAGGAATCCGACGGTAGTAAACACCCTAATCTTGTATCTGAAGCAGAGTTGGTCTTCATTGCGGGAGCTTCCGAAGATACAGGAGGTAACTCTCGGCTTGCCCAAATTTCTAAATTAAAAAATGACGTTAAACGTGTTCATAAGCATGTGATGGCTGAGGTGGAAAAGTACAATCAACGACCAAGCATTTTGCCTATTCTTGTGACTGCAGACAGTAAAACGAAAACTTATTGGTACTCCTCCGGGTTTGGAACTCGCACTGATCCGTTAACAAAACAACGCAAACCGCACTACGGAGTGGATATTTCGACTCATAAAAACACTTCAATTATTGCTGCTGCTGATGGCGTTATTTCTAAAATCCAAAAGCGTAGAAGCGGGTTGGGCAAAGTGATTTGGATTCGGCACAAAGCTACACAGACGGAAACAGTGTATGGACACATGAACAAATTTGCCGATGGCATGAGTCGTGGTAAAAAGGTAAAACGGGGTGAGGTTATCGGCTACGTGGGAAATAGTGGCCGAAGCACCGGTCCACATCTCCACTATGGAGTCTATGTAAAAGGTAAGCCTGTAAACCCTATGAACAATTATATCCTCGGTGAATGGGGACATCAACCGGACTCCGATGTTTTGAAATAGGTACTGTTTTTGATTTGAGGATTGGATAGTATGCCGACTACAACCTAGCACAAGGAAATTAGAATGGCTGTGGGTATCACGAAGTTACGAATCGGGAAGATGTTGTTCCCCCTCCGAGGCTTTGAAATAAGAGTGTATTGTAACATCAATAGAATAAAATATGAGATTTGTTCTTGGATATAGTATCGGGTACTCCTTGTATGATTTTTTCATCTTAAATTAGGGGAACGCCCGATTTTTTGTTTAAGATGATTTGTCGTATTCATTGCTTGATTCCAAATTAATTTGGTAGAGTTTATTCCATGCAGGTAAAGATTTTGAAGTTTATTTTATGGGCGTTCCTTATTACAACTAGCTTATGCGTTAGGAGAGCCTATTCTCAATCCGCTCAAGAAATAAACAGCGTTGTAAACATGATTGAGGATGCTGTACTAAAGGTTGTCGAATCGGTTAAGAGGGCAGATCCTTCTATTCAAATAATCGCGATCTGGAAAATCGAGGCGGGGGCTAACCAGCCGATAGATGTTTCCTTGCTCGAAGATCAGCTGACGACAGCACTCATTCGGGCCGGAAATTTTAGACGATTTCAGGTCATGGATCGAGTGGCACTTCAAGTTCGAGCCGCAGATCTCAAGTTAGAATTGCCTGAAGTTTTTGATCGACGAAAAATGATGCAAATTGGCAAGGCATTAGGGGTTGAAGCCTTCCTGATTGGGAGTGCGGCTTTAACGGATGAAGGACTTATCTTAGATCTCAAATTAGTGGGCACCGAGCTTGGCTTATTTGTGTGGGCAGATCGCCTCCTCGGGCATGACAAAGCAGCTATCGCTCAACAGAGTCAGCGTCAAGAAGCCGCACACCGAGCCATAGAACAGCAGCGGTTGCAAAAGCAACTTAAGTCAAGTTCAGACGCAATGTTACGCTCACTACTCCTTCCTGGTTGGGGACAATTCTATACAAAGAGTTCCTCTCGCGGATTGACCTATCTTTTTGCTGAAGCCATTTCATGGGGCATCTTTTTACAAGCTTCCTCGGATGAAGATGAGTCAGGGACAAATACTCAGAAACAGATTGGACTCGCTCTTATTGTAGTCAATCATCTTGTCAGCGGCATGGACGCTGTCATTTCAACGAACAGTTATAACCGAAAGTTAATGTCTAATCAGAATCTGTCATTGCAATTAAACCCTCGTGATAAGCAGATCCAGCTAACTTATCATCGTCGTTTTTAGAGTCTGATTTGCTGAATTATGAAGGACATCTCTTGATGAATTCCCAATCCCATTCAACCACACTTCCAAAACCAGAAGAAAGCACTTCCGCTTCATCTCAAGGTCGCAGACGTCTTATCAAAATTAGGCGATCTTCTGGAAAGTATGAATATGTAACCCGTGAACAGCTTAAAGAGTTAGAACAACAACGGGAGCAACGACGTAAAATAAAAAAAACAAGAAAAAAGATAATAAGCTTTTCTTCGCTTGCCGCTGTTGCAGTTTTAATGATTTTCGTGGCTTACTGGTTTTTCAAACCGCCATCTCAACAGCTGCATCCAAAACCCAACAATGCCTCTTTAATCCATCCTGAAACTTCACCCAATCAAACTAATGCTACTGGTGCTATTCGTGTGTTGTGTAATGAGGACGGCGCAACGGTCTATGTTGATGGAAAACCGTTGAAGCAGACAAAGAGGGGCCTTGCTATCGTATCGGGAATTGAGGAGGGAGTCCATGAGGTTAAGCTTGAGAAGCACGGCTACTGGATCTCGCCTAAATATGTAAACATTGAAATCACGCCAAATCAGGCATCTGAGTTGAGGTTCATCCTTTCGAAGGCGGAAAACGCCCTTGTGTCTATGAGTGGATCTGGAGAACTGAATAGTCCGACAAATTCACATTCCATAGGAAATGCGGGAGTGAGCCAATCTCCTTCTCGATCTGAACGTCCCCATCCTCGTCCATCATCGCCACCCGTCCAGCCCCCAATCGTAACGATTTTAAGCGGACCTGATGAAGTGACAAATCACAATCCAGTGGAATTTAGCTGGGAAGCTACCGAAAGGGCTCGCTTTTCCACTTTTCTCGAAGGGCACGATCAGAGCTATTCCAAATTTGTCCTTGACACAAAAACTCGTTACAGCAATCTGCCAGATGGAAAGTATACCTTTCATATCAGAGCCAAAAATACAGCCGACAATGCCATGTCCGAAGTGGTCTATCAAACCTTTGTGATTGACACGACGCCACCTATGGTGCAGCTCGTCGAGGGACCAAATGGCACGGTGGGACATAAAGACGTTACTTTCGAATTCTCCGCCCAAGAACCTGCGACCTTCTCATCTTATCTCGATGGCGTAGAGAGAAACTATTCCAGCTATGGACGGGATGGCGCGAGAAATTATCACAACTTGGCTGATGGCAATTATACCTTCTATCTCAAGGCTCGCGATATGCTGGGGAATGAAATCTCTAACCCGTTGGTGCGCCGATTCACGGTGGATACGGTAGCCCCCGGTGCGCTGATTACGCTGAAACCCAACCCAGTGGTTTCGTACAACACAGTCACTTTTGCATTTACATCGAAGAAAACTGCGCAATTTTCGTACTATGTCGAAGGTTGGGACAAGGGTTTCTCACCGTACACGGATGCGACTGAGGTAACCTATACTGATTTGCCCGATGGAAAGTACGCCTTTTATCTTCGAGCAAAAGATGAGTTTGATAACATAGATGCGACTCCTACCGCTGCCGAGTTTACAGTGGACACAACCCCTCCCACAGTAGAAATCACTCGGAAACCTCCAAGTATTGTGACTTATGGAACGGTGAGTTTCGATTTTGACGCGAACGAAAACTCCTCATTCTCTTTTTACCTAGAAGGCTATGATCGAACCTACTCCGATTATACCTCAGAGGTGAGCAAAACCTATCGGCATTTGTCTGATGGCGAGTATATTTTTTATGTTCGTGCCAAGGATGCTGCGGGTAATGTACAACCGACTCCAACTTCTCATTCATTCACCGTCAAGACAACTGAGGTCATTTTTGAGGAAGATTTTGAAGGAAAGGAACTGGTTATCAAGGCAGGCGACTTCAATCCGAAAAATGGTAGAGATTTTTGGGGGAAAAGCAAGGTTCGCGTGAAATCTGGACAGTTCAGCCTTTGGTGCTCTGGTCAAGGCGATCAGACAAAGAATTATGACAAGAACATGCAGGCATGGTATGAAATCAAGGTCGATCTATCGTACTATAGTCACTCCACACTTACGCTTTGGTACTATCTGGATACGACAAACGATATTTTGGATCAGTTTATTCTCCGCGCCGCTCCGCTCGCTAGAGCGACACCAAACAGCCACAACGGATTTAAGGTGCTCTGGGTAGCTCCTCCGCTTGAAGGGCAATCCTCAATCTGGGTCAAAGCAACAGTTCCCCTCGATAAAATGATTGGTCAATCAGCAGTCCTGCGTCTGTGTTTTGATAGTGATAGAGATCAGCAGGACGAAGGGGTTTATATCGATGGGCTCCAGATAATGTGTAAATACTGATACCAGCGAATGATGCGTAATAAGCAAGTCCGCTGGAATAAAGAAGATTCAACGGCTACGGCTCAAAGGCAGTAAATCGAATTTTCCCTTTTTACCATTATCGATTCATCATGTTACCCCATCCTTCCATTTTTCCTTTCCTTATGTCTCTCTTTTATGCAATCTGTTTGGGTTTAACCAAGAGATGCCAATTGGAGTCGTTTTACTTTGCGAGCCGACGCAAGACTAGCCGTCAAAATTAACAGTTTACTATAACGTCCTCGTTAGTGTTACTTACCTTACGTCTCTGTTCCACGTTTCATGGTAAATTTGTGTTAGTGACGCAAAGTGCATGGATTAGAATGCCGTAGCCTGTTAGAGAAATACCCAATTGCTTTTGGGCTGCTAACAGGTTAGGGCATCTAGCCCCGAAAGCGTCATCTGCAACTTGGATAAATACAATTGGAGGTAGGAAGCATGAATCACCTGTTTAGTCAATTCCGAATCAGATTTTCGCATAAATTTCTTTTCTATTTCTTAATTTTTGCGCTGTTTATCATAGGAGCGGGATTCAGAAACATTTCAGCCGATTGGATCAAGGATTCAAATGAAAATATGCCAGTCTGCACAGCGAAGAATGAACAACACTTTCCGAGTCTGACGTCCGATGGCAGTGGTGGTTTGATTGTCGGGTGGCGCGATGCAAGGAACGAAAATCGGGATGTATTTGCTCAACGCGTCAGTCTAACAGGCGAAATGTTGTGGGGAGATAACGGTATTCCGGTTTGCGATTTGCCAAGCGCTCAGAGTTGGCCAAGTGTCATCTCAGACGAGAGTGGTGGGGCAATTCTCGTCTTTGGGGATTCGCGCAACCACCAGGACATCTATGCCCAGCGAATTGCTGCAAACGGAGAGTTACTTTGGGATAAGGAAGGAGTCGCTGTTTGCGTCGATCCCACATTGCAGGACGACGTCAAAGCCATCTCCGACGGCATGGGTGGGGCAATTGTTGTATGGGAAGATTGGCGAAATGGAAATCAGGATATTTACGCTCAAAAGATCGACAGCGATGGAAAACCTGTGTGGGCAGTGAATGGAATTCCCGTCCATCAAGCTGACGGTGATCAATATGACCCTGTTGTTGTCGCAGATGGTACAGGGGGCGCGATTGTCGCGTGGTGGGACATCAGTACGAACGATTGGGATATCTTTGCGCAACGGGTCAATGCGGCGGGGGAGATCGTTTGGGGGGATGGTGGTGTCCCGGTGTGTACCGCGTCCGGCAATCAAGGTGGACCGTTCGTTACGGCCGATGGGTCGGGTGGCGTGTTTGTTGTCTGGTCCGACTATCGAAACGATCCGAATATCCTTACGAGCGCAGATCTCTACGCACAGAGAATTGATGCAAACGGAGTTGCTCTGTGGGAAAAGGATGGCATCAGCATCTGTAACAACCCGGCGAATCAACAGCAACCAGAAGGAATTAGCGATGGCGTGGGTGGCCTGATTGTAACCTGGTGGGACGAACGCGATGTTTTCGCAGACATCTATGCGCAACGTTTGGGTTCAGACGGCAAACCAATGTGGCAAGTTAACGGAATTCCCGTTTGCACTGCAGAGGGTCAACAGCGTCAACCTCAAATCGTGCCAGACGAATCACAAGGGGCAATCATCTACTGGCTTGATTATCGTGAGGATTATGGCAATGTTACGATGGATGCGATCTATGCGCAACGAATCGACGCCAATGGAAAATCGCTTTGGGCATTGAATGGCATGCCTGTTTGTACAGCAGACGGCGATCAGATTAGTCCAAAAGCAATCTCAGATGGGCGAGGCGGCGCATTTATTGTTTGGAGTGATACACGAAAAGAGAACTACGACATCTACATTCATCAAGTCCCTTGAGTCATGTTCTTTTGTTTCCCGATTCGAGTTATATCAAATGATCGAATATATTTGCAACACATGCAATGTTACACATCCTATAGATACCATCAGGTACAAATGTGATTGCGGCAGGCCGTTGAATCTCAAAAAAACATCAACTCCATTTCCAATCGAGCCGATTAAAAAACGAGGCAACACGCTCTGGCGTTATCATGAAGCCCTTCCAATTGGCTTGGACGACAAAAGTACCACTTTTGTAGATGCGTCAATCATCTCGCTTGGTGAAGGAATGACGCCGCTCCTTTCTCTCAATGGCTCTCAGCGCGATCATCGCTTCAAATTAGACTTCATCTTTCCAACGGGGTCGTACAAAGATCGTGGTGCTTCTGTCCTGTTGTCCGAAGTCAAGGAACTTGGCGTCCAGGAGGTTGTCGAGGATTCATCAGGAAATGCAGGGGCGGCGATAGCGGCTTATAGTGCCAAAGCTGGAGTCGATTGCACCATCTACTGTCCCGCATCCACTTCGAAAGGCAAGCTCGCGCAGATTGCGATGTACGGTGCAAAACTGAAGTTGATTGAAGGAAACCGGGCGGCAACAACACAGGCAGTGCTTCAAGCCGCAGAGACAACTTACTATGCATCCCATAACTGGAATCCCTTCTTCCTTGAAGGAACTAAGACTGTTGCCTTTGAGATTGCGGAGCAACTCGGTTGGAAAGCACCCGATCAGGTCATCTGTCCGGTTGGGTTTGGCAGCATTTACTTGGGGCTGTACATTGGATTCAGAGAACTCCATGAACAAAAAATTATTGCCAAGATACCCCGTTTACTGGGTGTTCAATCGGCGGCATGCTGCCCAATCTACAAGGCTTATGTTGCAAACGCAGCGGAGATTAAAAGATCGCCGCAAACGTCTGAGACACTTGCGGAAGGTATCACATCTGAGTTGCCCATCCGTGCACAGATGATTATGGAGGCTATCCACGAAACACACGGTGTGTTCACAACTGTCGATGAAGAGGAGATTAAAGCCGGAATCAAAACCCTTGCTGCAAGAGGCATTTATGTTGAGCCAACTTCGGCGGTTGTCGTAAAAGGGTTTGATAAGTTTGTAACAAACGGAATTATCCGCGAAGGGGAACTCACCGTCTCAATCCTAACAGGTTCGGGGTTGAAGGCCACTGACAAGCTGATGAAGTTGATGTGAAACGAAATCATGATTTCGTTGCATCTTTGAACCTCATTAAGCAATGCGTTACCAGGAGAAATCTATGCACTCAAACGACACAGTCCCGCTTATCGAAATCACACGCGGCGAAATCGTAGAAACCATCCATCGTGGCGCAATTGCTGTCGTCGATACACAGGGGACCATCCAATACGCCGCCGGCAACTCGGAGTTGACGACTTACATGCGTTCTGCGGCGAAACCTTTTCAGCTCCTACTCACCATTGAAGCTGACGCCATCGAGAAATTTAACCTCACCCAAGCTGAAGTTTCAGTGATGTGCGCCTCGCATAGCGGCGAAGATTATCACCTTGAAGCTGTTCGCAGCATTTTACGCAAAATCGGACTCACAGAAGATGCACTTCAATGTGGGCCGCATCTTCCCGGGCACACGCCAACTCAACGTGAGATGATTAAACGGGATGAAGATCCGATCGCCATCCATTCCAACTGTTCAGGTAAACACACGGGGATGTTGACGCTTTGCCAAATTAAAGGTTTCCCGATCGAAGGGTATCTCAACCCGACGCACCCGGTACAGCAGTTGATCTTGCAGACAATCGCAGAAGTCGCGGATATGGAGTCCGGTGAAATCGGTATCGGGATTGATGGCTGTGGTGTGCCGACTTTTGCACTACCAATCGAAAAGATCGGGCTCCTTTTTTCACGGCTAGGAGACCCATCGCTATTTTCTTCCAAACGGCAAAATGCGCTCAACCACATCCGCGAAGCGATGATGGCGTACCCCAAATATATGTCCGGTTCCGGGCGATTTTGCGCCGCGTTGATGTCAGAGTTTCCAGGGAGAGTTGTGTTGAAATCAGGGGCCGCCGGGGTTTACGGTGTTGGACTTCCTGAACATCATCTGGGCATTGGGTTGAAAATCGAAAATGGACTGGGTGAGCCTCGATATGCGGCTGTGCTTGCGATACTCAAACAACTTGAGCTTCTACCGAAGGCGGGGCTTGATCGACTCTGGAAGCAATTTTGCCCACCTGTACGAAATTATCGGAAGCAGATTGTCGGGGAGATTCGACCTACATTTAAGTTGTTAACAGATTGAAGTGAGCATGTGAACTTTGATGTAATCTTCAACGGTTGTTCACGAAATGCCGGAGCGTTACATTAAAACCGATCTCTACTAAACAATGACCCGGAGGAAAATATGGCACAAACTTCTACAAGCAGCGAACAGCATCGAGAAATAGCATCGGAACAAGGTCCTGTAAAAGTCGCAATCGTCACGGTGAGTGATACCCGCACTCCGGAAACGGATGTCAACGTCGCTTACCTACGTGAGCAGCTGGCAGCCGACGGACATATTGTGGCAGAATATCGGCTCATCAAAGATGAAGTAGACCAGGTCGCCACGGTGTTGGATGAAATGATTGAAAGCGAAGCGCGCGTAATTCTGTTTAATGGCGGCACAGGAATTGCGTTACGCGACAGAACCTTTGATGTGTTGAGCCGCAAATTGGAAAAGACCTTGCCCGGTTTTGGGGAACTTTTCCGCATGTTCAGCTACGAGCAAGTAGGGGCAGCAGCAATGCTCTCGCGTGCTACAGCGGGCGTATATCGCGGGAAGGTGATTATCTCCACACCCGGGTCGCCAGCCGCTGTGCAGTTGGCATGGGAAAAGTTGATTGGACCAGAGTTACAGCATCTGGCATGGGAAGTGATACGATAGAAATGTAGGCATGAGTTAGCCCGAATTTTCAAGGAGATAGAATTCTATGGAACCGCTTCGTATTGGATTTATCGGTGCCGGCGGGTTTGGTAGACACACAATCTATCCGGCCTTGCATCTCGCGCCAGTTTCATTGCAGGCTGTATGTGATATCGATGAAGCGAAAGCGAAAAGTGCCGCTGGAAAGTTTGGCACGGGACGATGGTACACCGATCGGCATCAAATGTGGGAGAAAGAGGACCTTGAGGCACTCATCATCTGTATGGGACCAGAACCGCGTCAGCCGTTAGTGCGTGAGGCCCTTGAAGCGGGGTATCATGTGTTTACCCCCAAACCACCCGCCCACTCTCTTGAAGACGCAATCGAACTGGCTGAAACCTCACGCAGCACAGGCAAAACATTGATGATAAACTTTCAGCGTCGTTTCAGTTTGGGCGTTCGCCGTGCAAAGGAGATTATGGCGAGCGACTCTTTTGGCGAATTAACTCAACTATTCTGCTCCTTCTGTAGCGGAAAATATCCAACCGTACACAGCTATCTTATCGACTTTGCCATCCACCATTTCGATCTCGCACAGCATATCGCGGGGGCAGTGAAAGAGATTACCGTGTTTCACAATGAGGTCGGCGATCAGGGAGCTTTTGCGGTGGCATTGGAATTCACAAACGGTGCGGTTGGGAATCTCCAGTTGAATAGCCAACGCCTTTGGCGGCGCAACTATGACCATATCGAAATCACGGGACAGGGCGAATACATTGTCCTTGATGGGCTATGGTCGATTAAACATTACACAGAATCGGAGAATACTTTCACGGAGAACTTCTCTGATGAGCGGAACGGTGAATTAACGGGCGATGGCTATAGCCTGACGGAGTTCGTAAACGCAATTCGGGAAAACCGAGAACCGATCGCCAGCATTCATGACTGTTTGGGAACGATGAAGCTGTATGAAGCCGTTTTGGAGAGACGAAAAGGCGTTATTTCGCTGACAGACTAATTCTGAGGGAGCCACATCCCATGAAACACGAATCGGAAGTCCTGATCATCGGTGGTGGGGTCATTGGTATATGTTCCGCCTACTATCTCATCAAGCGAGGACGAAAAGTGGTGGTCGTTGATAAAGGCGAGATTTGTTCAGGCAGTTCTTACGGCAATGCTGGACTTGTTGTTCCCAGCCACAGTGTACCGCTCGCTGCTCCGGGAGTTCTCTCCAAAGGACTCAAATGGATGTTTGATTCAGAGAGTCCTTTCTATATCAAGCCTCGTTTCGACCTTGAGTTGTTTAAGTGGCTATGGAAGTTCCGTAGTGCTTGCAACGAACGCCACGTGCAAAAGGCAATGCCGTTCATCCGTGACCTCAGCTTTGCCAGCCTCCAGTTGTATGAGGAGTTTGCCGCCCAAAACGACCTTGAGTTCGGATTCGAGAAACAGGGGATGTTAATGGTTTTCAAAACCGAGAAGGGGCTTAAGGATGGAGTTGAAGAAGCATACCTCATGCAGGAGATCGGACTTGAGGTCAAAATTCTGAATCCCGCAGAGATTCAGGAACTCGAACCGAACATCAGAATAAATGCCATCGGTGGCGTATTTTACCCTCAAGACGCGCACCTGATTCCCGCGAGATTTGTGCGGGAATTGGCCCGGCATATCGAGACAGAGGGTGCAGACATCCACACAAATACCGAGGTACTCGGCTTTGAGACATCCAATCGCAAATTGACCACCGTCAAAACCACGCGCGGAGATTTTGTCGCTGATGAGGTGGTACTGGCGAGCGGTTCATGGTCGCCGGGTATCGCTAAGGATTTACAGATTAAGTTGCCGATTCAGCCCGCTAAAGGATATAGCGTTACGGTGGAACGTCCAGAAAAGTGTCCTGTCAGACCGTTGGTGCTGGCCGATGCCAAGGTCGCGGTAACACCTATGGGCGAAACCCTCCGTTTCGCCGGAACACTCGAAATGGCGGGACTGGATTTATCTATTAACAAACGGCGGGTAAATGCCATCCTCAAAGCGGTGCCCCAATATCTTCCCGATATTCGTCCAGAGAATCAGCAGCTCATTGAGATCTGGCGTGGGCTTAGGCCCTGCACGCCAGACGGTCTCCCCTTTCTTGGACGTTTAAGCACCTACGATAACCTTACCATCGCTGCCGGCCATGCCATGATTGGCTTGTCATTAGGCCCCATTACAGGTAAGCTTGTCTCTCAGGTGGTTGGACATGAGAAGCCTGAAATCGATTTGACCATGTTAAAGGTGGAGCGGTTTGGCTGAAGGCAGATAAATAAATCTGAATTCAACGCTTTATGTTGCTCTTGATCGGTCAGGTTGAAAAAGAGCTTGACAGATAACCGTCCTTATTGGTAGAATAGCAGAATCCCACGAATGCAAAATCGTTGA